>JAFLJO010000026.1 GCA_022712975.1 Desulfocapsa sp. | reverse complement strand
TATATAATTTCATTGGATTTAGATTATTGTTGTCTATTAGCCCAACGTTGGAATTAACCCGCCCCAAGCAATTAACCAATGAAGGTTGAACGAAGACGGGAGTTAAAATAACAACTACAGGTTATTTGGAAAACCGCTCTGTTTGGGGTCGGCGCTGAACGATTTGTTGTGTTATTTCATGTGGTTACTTTAGTGAAAAGGTCTACCCGCTTTTAGGCCAATTTTACTCTAACCGTATTCACCGATTTTTTTTATGATGCTATAAGATGTGCAAAAATAACAATTTGTCCCTTATACTGCGCTCACGTTAAGTCAATAAATCAACAACGTCCCCCTTCCTTTCTCATACCAATAGAATTGGGGAAACTAGTTTTTACTGTGGTGATTTGGTGTAAGAGATTGCTTTAACATTTTGACACAAAAATTGTTAAGACTATCTCCTGTTTGCATTGCTTTGAGGGAGATTACTTTATGTAATTCACTTCCTAGGCGAAGCTGAAATTTGCCAGAATACTTCTTATTTGTTGGGCTTGGAAGTGGTAAGCCTTCATTTTTATATATTTCAATCCACTCATCAACAATTTGACAAAGTTCATGGTAAACTTTTTCTTCTTCTGCTCCATGGCAACATTGCCCTATCCAGCCAGGGATTGAGCCAATATAACACTTATCTTCTTCTGACCACTCAACAAGTTTTAAGTATTTATCTCGCTCTTTCATTTTTTTGACTCCGTTACTTTGCGTTTCACTTCATTTTCTTGATACTTTTTAGCATCTGATCCTACTTTCCCAGATATTGTGATAGCAATACCCTTGGGGTGGATGAAGTTGCGGTGACTACCTTTGCCACCGCGATTTTTGAAGCCTGCTTTTTCTAATCGTTTTATAAGTCCTCTGATTTTAGGTGGCATGTCCAAATAGTACTAATTTGATACTGACTTGTCAAGTGAAGGCTTTTGAATAGCGGGCAATGCTCTTTCCCTAAATACTTTCATGTTATGAAGGTTAATGCCTTGCTTACCAGTAGGGTATTTTGTAAAAACACATGGCAGTTTGTTTAAGTCAAGTGTCGTAACTTGTAAGTAATATTTTTTTATAGGTCGCTTGAATTGTTTAGTAACCCTTGTTCTGCAAGATTGCGAATGGTCATAGTGTGTTGATCTTGTGCTGCCGCATGTATAAAGGCCGCAATAATCTGCACATTAGCTTCGTCTGACATTTTTATTTCGGCTACAGCATCTTCAGCTTGGTTCAACCATTCTTTTGCAGTGTACCACCCAGCTTGTTTCATCAAAGTTTCTGCTTGTACCATTCTAGTTGCGCTTAACCCCAATATTAGGACCACCCCTTTAAGTGGAATTTGCATTCCAAAACTGGTATAAAAGGAGAATGCAAATGCAAGGAAAAAGAAGATCACATTCGGACAAGTTCAAGGCAAAAGTCGCAATTGAGACCATTAAGGGAATCAAGACACTCTCAGAGCTTGCAACGGAATTTAAGATACACCCAAACCAGATTTCATCCTGGAAAAGACAACTGCAGGTAAACGCTGTCGAGCTTTTTACCCGGGGCAAGAAAAATAAGTCCAGAACAGAGGAAGAGTTAACAGCCCCACTCTATAAGGGTGTTGAAAAGAATGTACTATTACCCAATGAAAACATAGCATTAAACATGAAAAGCCTCTATAGTATGAGGAGGCTTTCCCAAAAAAAACCTTACGATCACGGAGGCTTTCATATTCGAAAAGAATATCAAAAAAGAGGTCAACAAACAACTAAAAAAGAACTTCCCTCGTTGTTAAAGAGCTAAAAAAACTTTAGGCAAGAGCGAGGGGGCATCAGGAAGTAAAAACTTACAAAAAAAGTCACACTTAGGTAACCCTAAGTTTCGAACCTCGTCATTTATTGGTACTTTTCAACACCCTTTAAAAGAGACAATCTGGGACATCTCTCTTGACATCGACCGCACACCACGAATAAACAAAAGAAACGGCAAAAAGACGCCAAACAAACGCATACACTCTGACCGGCTCACACGCGCTATTTTCGGTTGTTAACCAAGTATTTTGCCACGCTCAAAGTTCACGGTAATTCCATGGCCGGCAGGTGATGCAAGACGTTCTCCTCCAAACAAAATAACATAACGATTGACGTTTAACGGTGTTCGTTGTAGTCTTTCAGTTATGATAAAGAATTTCAAATGCAAGCACACGCAAGCTCTTTACGAAGGGAAAAATTCCAAGCAATTTAGAGCTGTTCAAGTGCAAGCAGAACGTAAACTCCAAATACTTGACAGTGTGGCCGAACTTTTTGATTTGCGATCTCCACCGGGCAACAGACTTGAAAAATTGGAGGGAGATAGACAAGGTCAACACAGTATAAGAATCAACAAACAATGGCGTGTATGTTTTGTATGGTCTGGCGAGCCTTGCGATGTAGAGATAACCGATTACCACTAGAAGGAACAGATTATGAATAATATGCGGCCAATCCACCCCGGAGAAATCATCAAAGAAGAGTACCTTGAACCATTGAGTATGAGTGTTAATGCTTTGGCTATTGCTCTGCGTGTTCCAGCACCTAGAATCAATGATGTGGTAAGAAAAAAACGGGGTGTCAGTATCGATACTGCTCTTAGGCTAGCTAGATACTTTAACACTACCGCACAATTTTGGATGAATCTGCAAATCAGCTATGATCTTAAAATTGCCAGACAAAATATGGAAAAAATAGAAGACGAGATCATCCCTTTGCAATCTGCTACTGCCTGATAGTAGCAGGATAACGATCCCCAATAATAAAGAAAGAATAACCAGAACCACATTGGCTATGGTTCTGGTGTTTTGTTATGTCTTAATTATTACTTGGGTGGCATGCAATTTCCGATGGGTAAAAAAATAATAAAAAGAGAACAAATTATTGGCTCTTTTGGAATTCAAGCAGCGCGGTCTTCGAGATAAATTGTGCGGTAATTTAAATCATCTGCCTACGCTCTACGCTGGTCGGTAATTTCGCTTGGGGCGGGGTAATTCAACGTTATTTTTTGGTCTACTCTCAATTGCACTGTCCTGATGTGGGTATAATAATCTGCAGGTACAGAAAGGATGAGTTTTTTAAGGCATGGGGTGATTTTGAGCCTACTGTACTGCGTCGTGCAGACCTGATCCATTTTACTAAGAAGCGATTTAATTTAATGTATCGGAAAATTAAATTTCTGTGCAAATGTTTCCTCTGTCAGGCCGCAGAGCCGAATACCGACCATCTACCACCTACATTGTCACTACAAAATAGAGACAACCCATAAGAATCAAGCTTCCAACACGAAAGATCTGATTATACACAATCAATTCCACTGCCATTTTTGGTTGAAAAATTCCTGAATAATAGGGGAGTTGATGCCGAATAGCCCGTACTGGAGATGAAAGTACATTTCCTACTAGCAGTGCCAGTACAACTTCTCTGTAATTAATACTTCCTTCCTGCAGCAGTGCGCCTGCAACAGCTAGTCCTGCTGTGAATTCTGCTGCAATATGGAGCGTGATAATTCCCATGGACTGCGGGGTCAACCATGGCATAAAGGAAAGATGCTCAGCCATGCCGCTTTCAAGAACAGCAAATATCCCAGTTCGCTGCATAAGAAAAACAAGTATGTATATGGGCACAGTATATTTTAAGATCTTACCGATTCGTTTCTTAAAGCGTTTCCAGCTCATTTTAAAGGCTCCCGCCCAGTCGATTTTCTTCTTTTTATGTTCATCTATTCCATTTTGCTGAGAGATGGGGGGGGGCACAGCAGGTAGAAGAAAACGACTTAGTATAACAATGGAAACAGTTCGGAAAATAGCTGCCCCAAGGGTGATTCCTACATAAATAATTGCGGCTCCTTTAATTAGAGGGACAGTAATAAAAAAGACCGTTGGAAGATGAAGAAAGTAGGTTGGCAGGCTGTTAAAAAGGTTTGCTAAAATAAGTTCTTTTTTGAGGATAGTTTTTTTCTCGTATGCTTCAGAGAGCATGGTATTTGCTGACACCCCTGAAAAAAGTGCCATGGAAAATGAGGCTCCTGCTGTTTCCGAGAGATTGCCAAATCGAATAAGCGGCCTTGCCAGGGTCGCAATCTTGCTTGTCCAGTTCAGAGATTCAATAAAATTGGCAATGATCAGGCCGATGGAGATGAAAAAGATCAGGCGCATAAGAGGCCAAATCAGGTCGGGCCAGAGTTGTGGGATGATGTCTGCAAATTGCATATGGAAAGATAATGAAAAGTTTACTGGTAAGGTGCTGATGAATTTTTACCATTATACAACTACTCGGCGGCTGGTGGCAATCCCTCTCT
>JAFLJO010000143.1 GCA_022712975.1 Desulfocapsa sp. | reverse complement strand
TATAATCGAACATATTGTTCGTGTCAACAATTAAATTGACTCGCCTTGTCGATTGTTGGAAGATACAATTTGCAGCATCTCCCTCACTCAGCGACCGCGGCAAACTACTCAAATCAGAGGGGGCTGTCAATAGAAAAGATGATGTATTAATTAAAAGAAAAGATGGCTCCTGTGAGAACATCTATAACATATTGAGTTAATAGCTAAATGTTTTAAGTCCTGTTATGATTTCTCTGCAAGTTTTGCCTGCAGAAGATCTCCAAATGTTCCAAGAGTTGAGGATTCTTTTTTGTTAGACTTTTGGAAATCTTTAACAAGTAGATCTTCTGATTTCTGGTCATCATCCGGACTGACATAATCAGACGGTGCCAAGCTGATACGTTTTTCAACAGTATCTATGTTTTCAACCTGCACCTCAATTTCCTGTCCTTCTTCCAGCACTTCACGGGGATGGTTGATACGCCTTCCTTTTCCAAGTTTTGAAATGTGGAGCAATCCATCCACTCCGGCTTCAAGATTGATAAAAGCACCAAATTGGGCAAGGCGAACAACCTTTCCGGTAATGATGCTGCCAATGCTCAATTTTGCAGCAGTTTGTTCCCACGGATCTTCGAGAGTTTCCTTAATGCTCAGGCTGATGCGGTTATTATCCCAGTCCAGTTTTTTGACAATGACAGTCACCTTTTGGTCAACTGTGTAATAATCATTGATGTTTTCTACCCGTGACCAGCCAATTTCAGAAATTGGTACCAGGCCATCCACTCCGCCGATATCAACAAATGCTCCGAAATCACGAATGGAGGTGATGACACCTTCGATTGTCTGGCCCTCAACAAGTGTTTCTTTTAACGCATCACGAAGTTTTTCCCGCTCAAGTTCGAGAAGTTCACGTGCAGAAACAACAATGTTTTTACCGTTTTCTTCAAAACGGGTGATAAGAAAATTCATGCGTTTTTCCAGGTACTCAGCAGCCGCATCTTCCACTCGCCTCAGTCCCATTTGAGAATAGGGACAAAATGCCCGGATTGAACTACCAAGCGTAATCTCAAAACCACCCTTGATCTCTTCTTTCACTAGTCCTTCAACAGGAATACCACTGCGACATGCTTCTTCAAGATGTTCGGTGTTTTTTCCAGACCCTATACTGATGGTGAAAAGCTGAGCGCCTCCTTTGGCCTTCAGGAAGTAGACCTCCAGTTTGTCGCCAAGTGCTGCCTGTTCCCCCTGGTCATCAGTTACTAATTCAGCAGCATCAAGTATTCCTTCACTTTTTCCTCCGGTATCGAGGAAAATGGATTCTGCACTGATACCTACGATGGTTGCAGTGATTTTTTGGCCGGGCTTCAGGCGACGTACTGGTTTGGATTCGCTTTCCTGGAAAAGTTCTGCAAAACTTGCGCTGTCATCGGACATGGTCATTACCTGTTAGGTTATAAGTAGTTAAGTAAATAAGTAGAGGGAAATATTTCAACGAGTATACCCATTTCTCAGATGGAAGGGAAGGGGGGAAGTTAGTCTGGATTAACAACAGGCGCCAGAAACTGATTGTATCGTTACTGATGGATTATCTCAGTACCATCTGGTGGAGTAAAGCTGAAAAGTTTAAGCATAAGATCTATATCAGCCGTATCGAGCGTGTTGACCTTGAGATTGCTAAAGTTTAGAACAGTGAGCGTATCAAACTGATCAAGGATTTCTATGCGGCGAATAAGGGAATCTTCGGTCACCCAGAGGTGGATTGCTGCAACCTGGGACTGTTTGGCATTCGGAATCAGTTTTATAACCACTATTTGCGCTGAATCACCTTTGTTTTTATCCGGTGGCAGAATTGTGAAATCCTGTAGCAGATTGCCTGATCCTGTAAAAAAAGAATAGGTGATATCCTGCTGCAAAGTTTTAGCCGAAGAAACAATCATCTGTTGAAGAGATTCGAAATACATTGAAAAAATTACACCATCACTCACCAGTATTTGCCTGTCAGGGGCTGAATAATTCCAACGCATTTTTCCTGTGATTTCTTTCTCGTTGATATCTTTGACAAAAAACGCCTGACCCCGTCCTTTTTTAGATCGTCCGATGAGTTGCCCTCTGGTATCTTGAGTGAAGTCAAAAGTGAGTGATTCCATTGTGTCATACTGATTTTGCAGTCTTGTGGCCACATCTTCCGGAGTCTCTTTCATCGCAATAGCAGAACCGGAAAAGAATAAAAGAAACAGAAGAAGGAAGGAAGAAAAAAAAGAAACCGTAAGTAAGTATGATTTATTCATGAAACAATAAGCTCCATTGGACGGGAAAATATGCGTTCAGCCACTTTCATGGCTGTTTCTGTCTTGTCTGAGGCATAATAACGATGAGTAACACGTTTTTGTTTTGATACAATAGTCGGATTTTTGTTTAGAAAATCTTTCACATATAGAGCAGTTTCTGTGGAGGAGTCAATGAGCCTCACCTTTTTCCCTATTCGTGCCTGGATAAGTCCCTGTAAAAGAGGATAGTGGGTGCAGCCAAGAACCAAGGTGTCGATTTGTTTGTTTTTTAAAGGATGCAGGTACCGGCGCAGGATCATTTTAGTTTCCCGCTTATTCAGCCACCCCTCTTCCACCAAGGGAACCAGCAGTGGACATGCTTCTTGGTAGACTTCAAAATCAGGCTTTTTTGTTGTAATTGTTTTGTGGTAAATACCACTTTTTACCGTAGCCCTGGTTCCAATAACTCCGATGCGGCCATTCGTACTCTTTGCAATGGCACAATTTGCAGCTGGGGTGATCACTTCTATAATGGGTACGTCAAAACGTTTTCGCAGTGTTTCTGTTGCAACAGAAGATGCTGAGTTACAGGCAATAATGATTAATTCAGCTCCTTTATCCAGCAGAAATTCAGTGTTGCGAATGGAATAATTAATAATAGTTTTCGGGCTTTTGGGCCCATACGGGGTTCGTGCAATATCACCGTAATAGGCAAGTGAATAATCGGGCAGTAATTGCTCAACGGCATGAGCCACTGTCATACCGCCGACCCCTGAATCAAAAATACCTATCATTTGTCGGAGAGATGTTTAATTTTGAGTACCCTATAAGTTCTTTCGAAGTCTACGCTTATCTCGTGTTTTTTTTGAGATAAGCGTAGACTTCAAAAGAATTTGGTGAAGGTAATTTCACCCCTCAAGGGGGTACTGAAAAGAGTATTGGCTTACTTACTTTTTGCCAGTGTTAGTGGTTTTGCGTGTTACAGGTTTCTTCTTTATTGCAGATGCTTTCTTACGTGCAGCAATAGATTTTTTTAATGCATCAGGAATACCACGCATTTTCCCTGCTTTCTTTCTTTTTTCTGTAATTGCTTTTGCACAAAGTGGTTGTCTTAAGGAAAAACCATACTTAATTCGATATTCTCGTCTTGTAAGTCCATGGGTTTCAAGATGTTTAAAAGAAAGGCTCTTAAAATCTTCACCACATTCAAGACAAATGATTTTGTTTTTTAAGATTGATTTTTCAGGAGCAATTGCTGGTTTAGAACCTTCTGCATTTTGTGCTTCTTCTCCAGTTTCCATTGCTTGTAAAGTATGCAGGGTTGAAAAAGTTTCTTTTAATGCATTTTGTAACTCTTCAAGGGTCATACTTTTTGAGCTACCCTGTGCCTGGACAATGTCAGCTGCCATTTCAACCAATGATTTCGTCATCATGTTCTCCTTATAAGTGTATTCTATAAAATTGTAATTCTTTAATAACGCAAAAGATCTGTTGAGATAGTATATCAGGGGTGAAAAAAGTCAAGTAAATATGAGGACTTTACAGGATGAATCCCCTGCTGTGATTGAGAGTTACAAGAGATTTTATGAGGGAGTTGACAGGCTGGAAATGGAGCATTACAGTAGCGTCTCGATTTATTATATTTATTGTCATATTTCTAATGAATATTGGAATGCTTTGGCAAGGGTAAATCTAAATGTACGTTACCGTTTAGTATTACAATGAATAATATAGAAGAATAATGGAGTAGGAAATGCCTGTTTACGAATATGAATGTCCCGCATGTGAGAAGGTCTTAGCGGTTCAGCAGCGAATGGCTGACGATCCTTTAACTCAGTGTCCTGAATGTGAAGGACCTGTAAAAAAAATAATGTCCAGAAACTCTTTTCAGTTAAAAGGCGGCGGCTGGTATGCTGATGGTTATTCTGCGACAAAGCCCGCAGATAAAAAAGAGTCAAGCCCTGCTGTATCTGAACCTCCCTGTAAAACCGGTGGAAGCTGTCCCTGCGCTGCAAAAAACACATAGAAAATGCAATAAACCGCTCTGTGGATTAACTACATATAACCATGGCATCGCCGTAGGAATAAAAACGATATCCCATGCTGATGGCCTCCTGGTAGGTCTCCAACAATAATTCTCTGCCGCAGAGTGCCGAAACTAAAAAGAGCAGAGATGATTCCGGAAGGTGAAAGTTAGTGATGAGATTATCGACTACCTTGAACTTGTATCCCGGCATAATATAAAGCCCGCACCAGTCATCACCTGCCAGTACCCGACCATCACGATCAGCCATGAATTCAATGGTTCGTACCGTGGTGGTTCCCACTGCCCAGATTTTTCCACCTGCCTTTTTTGTACGATTGATTTTTTCACTACTCTCAGCAGAAACAGAGACATACTCATGATGGATGATATGTTCCCGAATATCATCACAACGAACAGGGTCAAAGGTTCCATGTCCGACATGGAGGGTGATTTGAGCAGTGTCCACCCCTTTATTTTGAAGATCCTGAAGGAGTTTTTTTGAAAAATGCAAACCTGCTGTTGGAGCAGCCACCGCACCGGGGTTTTTTGCATATACTGTCTGGTATCGTTCCCGATCCTCTTCGGTAGTTCCTTGCGTTCTGCTGATGTAGGGAGGCAGGGGAACCTGACCATGCTTATCCAGGATGGCAGAGAGGTCTTTAGAACGAGAGTAGCTCAGTTTGATTTTAACCTTTCCTCCATCGAGCAGTTCCAGTACTTCCGCTTTTAGATCAGGTCCCAGAAAAAGAGTAGTTCCCGCTTTGGGACGTTTTGAGCTTTTGATAAGTGCCGTAACTTCTGCCTGCTTTATCTCACTGTCCACGTTTTTTTCCACAGGATACGAGAGTAAAAAAACTTCCACCTTGCCACCGCTTGCCTTTTTTCCATACAGACGCGCCGGGAAAACTTTTGTATTGTTCACTACCAGAAGGTCGCCGGGATCAAGTAAGTTAATAATGTTGTGAAAGTGGGCGTGTTCCCGTTTTGCTGTTTTCTTATTCAGGATAAGGAGACGTGAGTTTTCCCTTGCATCTGCCGGGTGCTGGGCAATGTTTTCTGGAGGAAGTGTGTAGTTGTATGCTTTAAGGGAGTATTTAGGTTGCATGATAATTTGTTTTTAAAGTATAGAATAATGGTGATATAGAAAAATAAACAAGAAATCTAATTATTATTATTTAAAAACTCGTCTTCCTACCATGTTCCTTGTCGTTTGTGCAACAGAATTTGAAATGCAGGCTCTTACTGTTACCGATCTTGTCCCTTCTGGACAGGGTGCATGGATCCCTCTGGTTACAGGAGTAGGCGTGGTGGAAACAGTACTTAGTCTTAGCAGATTTTTAGATCAGCATGAAAATAAAGAGAAGATTCAAGGGGTTCTAAACTTTGGAGTAGCTGGGGCATATCTTTGTGATAATGAGGAAAGTGCAGATCTGTTGGATATTTGCTTGGCAGAAAGGGAAGTTTTTGGCGATTTTGGGATTTGTTACCCAGAGAGTATAGAACCGCTTGCTGAGCATCTTGTACATCGCACAAATTATGATTTGGATGTTGAACTATTCAATAAAGCATATGCACTGTTATCAAAAGAAAATCTTCCGGTAAAAAGTGGCAATTTTGTCACAGTTTGTGGAGTAAGTGGAACAAAAAGTCGAGGCGATCTTCTTTGCTCTCACTATAACGGACTCTGTGAAAATATGGAGGGTGCTGCCGTTGCAAGGGTCTGCGAAGAGTTTACTCTTCCCCTTCTTGAAGTGCGTACAATTTCAAACTTTGTGGAAGATAGAAATTTGTTGCGCTGGAAGCTTCCCGAAGCCTGTACACTAGCTGGAAAGGCTACTGCTATTCTACTAAAAGGATTGACTGAATAATGACAACACCATTAAGTCTTGGTTATTCACCTTGTCCAAATGACACGTACATTTTTTATGCGCTGATCCATAACAGGATTGCATTGAAAGGTGTTGAGTTGCAGTCACCTTTGCTTGAAGATGTTGAGACCTTAAATTTATGGGCTCTAAATAAGAAACTCGATATAACCAAACTCTCTTTTCATGCACTTGGTCATGTATTAGATGAATATTGTGTACTTTCAGCAGGGTCTGCTCTTGGCCGTGGCTGTGGACCGCTTCTTGTCGCTAAACCAGGGTTTGATCCTGCCAATTTAAAGAATGCAAAAATTGCAATTCCGGGTCGTTTAACCACAGCAAATCTTCTATTTCGTATGTACACCCCAGCCGCTACAAATCTGCTTGAACTTCGTTTTGATACAATAATGGAAGCAGTTAAAAACGCTGATGTTGATGCTGGTGTGATTATCCATGAAAGTCGTTTCACCTACGCTGAGCAGGGACTTGCCTGTTTGCAGGATCTGGGACAGTGGTGGGAGGAAACTTCAGGATACCCCATACCTCTTGGTTGCATTGCAGCAAGAAGATCCCTTGGAAAAAAGCGAATTGAACTGATTGATCAGGCCATTCATGATTCCATTGTGTGGGCGGATGAACATCCAAACGAATGTCTTCCGTATATTCAACAATATGCTCAGGAAATGGATAAAGAGGTAACGCAGAGTCACATTGGATTATATGTAAACGACTATTCAAAAGATCTTGGGAATGAGGGGCTGGCAGCCATAGAAAGCTTTCTTCGATTGGGGCGTGAGGCCGGGATTCTTCCTGATTCTTTCAAACAACTAAGATTGCAGATATGAATAAGCAATTTATTCAGCAACAGCAACAGCAACAGAAAATTCCACTGCGCGCCTGTCTTTTAATCGGGGGGCACAGTTCTCGGATGGGGCACCCGAAACACCTGATCAAGGGGCGCAATGGGCTTACCTGGCTTGAGAATAGTGTGAGTCTTCTGCGACCTTTTACACAGGCTATTGTCCTTTCAGGAGCAGGTGATGTACCGGATGTTCTCAGCAGCTTAACACGTATTTCGGATGTCCCGGATGTACAAGGACCACTCACCGGAATTCTTGCTGCCATGCGCTGGCATCCTGATTCCTGCTGGCTTCTTATAGCCTGTGATATGCCAAATATTAGTTCGGAAGCTTTGGTATGGTTGCTTTCACACAGAACTCCAAATTCCTGGGGAACAGTTCCACGGTTAAAAAAAGACGGCTTTGTGGAACCGTTACTCGCCGTTTATGAACCTCGGGCAAAAGAGTATTTGGAAGAGCTTCGTTCATCAGGTTGTTTGCGGATTTCTATGGTGGCCGCACGGTCAAAGATTGCAACACCTGTGATTCCTGAAAATCTTTGCCAAGCGTGGAGTAATATTAATACACCTGATGAGTTGTCTCAGTCACTTATACCAGCATCACCCTAAAGGAAAGAATGTAAGGGACGTTTTAAAAGAAGGCTCGTTAGCAAAATCTGTGGGTATATTCAGGTTCTGGTAACTTTTCATGTGTATGATACAGGGCAGTTTTAAGGAATTTTAGCGTTTTAAAACTATAAGCTTTTCTCATAGTGAGTTTTGCCGTGAGATTTTTATTGTGGTCTGCCCCCCCCCCCTTTTTTTTTTCTGTGCACCCATGTGATTTTCCCAAAGGGCACAGGTGTAATGCGGGAACCAAAAGTGCTCCTTACTCCGCCGTACCGCCTTCTCTATAATGATTATGAGTATGTCATTGGAGGGTTACGTGAGGACTTTTTCGCTGAGATGTTAACAAGTGCATCCATTGAATTTCATTATCTCAAAAGTACCAGAGGGAGCAAGACTCCCGATTTCCTGGTACGAGATAAACAGGGGAGTATTGTTCTTGAAGTTGGTGGAAAAGGAAAAGGGCGTTCTCAGTTCAAAGGCATAAATGTGAATCGCAAAATTATCTTATCGCATGGTGGAGAGATCGACGATATTCGACGCCCTCTTTTTCTTCTCGGCTATCTGTATTGAAAAATAAAAAGAAGACGGGACAGGTCTTGTAAATATATTCAGAATAAAACACCCATTTGTCAAGCCTGATCCCATTTTCTTTTACATATCAAACAGGAGGATGATCGCGACTAGAGCCATAGCGATGAAAACGGTACGAAGTCCTGCCCATAACCAAAACTGCCTGCTTATTTTCCCCAAATAGACTCCAAGCAAAAACACACAAAAAAGAGCTGTTATAATGGCAACAAGAAATGGAGAACAAGGCCATTCTATGCCGTATTTCGATAGATATAATGGAGAGATAATTAACAGAGAAAAGAACAAGGGAGTCAAGCCATTGACTGAGGCAATGAAAAAAGGGAGATAGCGGCTGGCTTCACCGTAGTGACTTTTTTCCAGATCGACAAGCAAGGCCTGCTCAAGTTCCCGTAACTCTTGTTTGCGCTCAGCTTTCTCACTTAGATAAGCACTGAAAAACCCACTGACAAAAAGTGCTATGGCCGCTCCAAGACAGGCATTGATTGCCACCCCAAACTCTTTGGTTCCGCTGACATAAAACCCGGTCATCATCCCAAGCATAGTCAATGTTCCATCAAAACCATTGGTAACGAGATATCGCCTGGCTATTTTTCTCCCGCGATAAAGAAGAGAAAAAAACTGCTTTCGCTTCTTCGGTATCACAAGCAACTGATCCCATTAATGAAATATCCCGAAAAAAAATATGCCTCCAGATTAGCGTACTTATTAAGGAGGTCTTGTGTTTTATTCCATTTCTGAACCATCTACTTCGACTTCATCGATACTATGGACCGACGCCCCCATTTTTTTAATGAGCTCGATTACCGGGTCAAAAACTATATTTTTCCCCTCAAGAACCACGATGACGGTTTCAGTTTTTTCATCCACCTCAACAACACTAAGTCGCACCTGATAATCAGGTGACAGCTCAGCCAGTGCCGTGGCAAAATCTACTCCATTGGGCATATGAGGTTTAAGAACATCAAGAACAATTTTTCGGGTAGTGGCCATGAGACAATCAAAAGGTTGAATGAATAAACATGAACATGATGCCCTGCGGGCAGTAGGTATTAGGTGTTCGGTATTAGGTGTTCGGAAACAGACACAGGAACAATTCCCACAGAAACTTTGATTTTCCGATACATAAATATGGTGACAGAATGTTCCTTGACTACTTCAACGTTCTCAGCATACCATGCACCTGTCAAAGTATTATTATACTCCAGATTCATGGAAAATCAGATATAAAATCACACAATTTATCCATTTACGTTTTGAACCCTGCTGAACTATAACAATAAAAATAACAGACAGAGCCATAATGCAATATAAGACAGCCCTACAACCTGCCATCTTCCCATGATTTTTCCACCCATTTTTCTTCCATAAAATATCCAGTATGCTACACTGGTTATATGCTTCTTAACTGTTTACTTACAGAGCTATCCAGCATGTATAAAAGAGAGAGTGACCATGCGCTTTGAATCCGGAAAAAAGATTTCTGATTTCGACCCTCACTTCAAGATTTTCCACGAGCTTATGCCCTTTAAGGTTCAGGAAATCTTACTGGTTTCAAGTCCTTATGATGCCTTTATCATGGAGGAAGACGGATCTCTTGCCACTCGCATTGTCAATGAATACCATGGCTTAAACTTAAGCGGTGCGCCACGCATAACTCTTGTTTCATCCGGCCGCGAAGCATTGGAAATCCTGCGTCGCCTAGCATTTGATATGGTTATCACCATGCCCCATGTCGGTGGTATGGATGCCTTTGATTTAGGCGCTGCAATTAAGAAAATTAATCCCACTCAGCAGGTGGTACTGATTTCTCATAGTTTGCGCTCCATTTATCCTTTACCGAAAAATGTTGAATGCCAGTCCATTGATGATATGTATCTCTGGTGCTGTGAAGCGGATCTCCTTCTCGCTCTTATAAAAAACTTTGAAGATCATGTAAATGTGGATGCTGATACTGCGCGCGCCATGGTGCGGGTGATCATCATGGTGGAGGATTCTCCTGTTCACCGATCTTATTTTCTTCCTATTCTGTATCATGAAGTGGTGCGTCAGACTCAAGCGGTACTTGATGAGAGCTTAAATGAACAACATCGTCTACTGCGTATGCGGGCAAGGCCCAAAATTCTTACTGCCATCAATTACGAAGAGGCCATGGTTCTTTATGAAGCCTATAAACCCTATGTTTTTGGGATAATATCGGATGTACGGTTTCCACGAAGAGGGGAGATGGATCCCAAAGCCGGCTTACGATTACTTGAATCCATCCGAAAAGAAGTACCAGATCTGCCTATGCTGATGCTCTCTTCAGAGCCGGAAAACAGGGAGCAGGCTGAGGCTATTCCGGCAGTTTTTCTTGACAAGAAGTCACCTTTTGTAAAAGATGGAATTCACTCATTTTTTCTTGATTATCTCGGGTTCGGTGATTTTGTTTTTCGGATGCCTGATGGAGTTGAGATTGGTCGTGCTTCAAATCTTTATGAGCTTGAGCAGGAACTCCGCATTGCTCCTTCAGAGTCAATCAGATATCACGTAAACCACAATCATTTCTCAAATTGGGTTATGGCACGTGCTGAGGTGGCATTAGGAACGCGTCTACACCGTGATTTTGTGAGTTGTATTAAGAATTGTTCGGATCTTCGTGATGATCTTGTTTTTAAGGTACACTCTCTTCGTAAACTGCGTCAAAAGGGGGTTGTGGTAAAATTCTCCCGTAAAAACTTTGATCCGGAAATCATGGATTTTGTGAGGATTGGAGAGGGTTCCATGGGAGGGAAAGCCCGAGGGCTGGCGTTTATGTGGATGCAGCTTCAACAGTTACGGAGCACCCATAAGACTCTTGCTGAAAATTGTGTAAGCCTTCCTAAAACCTGCGTGGTAACAGCTGATGGGTTTGATGATTTTATTGCCAAAAATAGATTGCGTCTGGATAAAGATGCATCCGATGAATCCATTGCTGATATGTTTCTGGCTGCAGAACTACCTGTATGGTTAAGGGAAGACCTACGAGTGTATCTTTCAAAAACTGACATTCCACTCTCAGTCAGATCATCCAGCCTTCTTGAAGACGCCCATTTTAAACCCTATGCAGGTTTGTATTCCACCTATTTTCTCTCTAATAATCACCCATCCTTTTCCCGTCGTTGTCAGCAACTCGAAGAAGCGATCAAGCTGGTGTATGCATCCACCTGGTTTGAAAACCCCAGGTTGTATGCAAAAGTATCCGAACAGGGACGGGAAGATTCTATGGCCGTCATTATTCAGCAGGTGGCTGGACAGGAGTTTGGTGACTATTTTTACCCTCATATCTCAGGTGTTGCTCAATCTCATAACTACTATCCGGTTATGAAGATGAAAGCTGAGGAGGGGATCTGTCATATGGCGCTAGGTATTGGTAAGACCGTGGTCGAAGGGGAGCGCTCTCTGCGTTTTTCTCCGGCTCACCCTAAGCGACTTGTTCAGTTTTCCACGGTTAAGGATATCCTCCAGAATTGTCAGCGTCAGTTTTATGCACTCGATATGGAATTTTCTGCAAAACTGAATCGTGACAGTTCAAATCTGGTGAGACGTCTGGTACAGGATGCCGAAAATGAGGAGCCGGTACAACTTCTTGCTTCTACTTATATCCCGGCTGAGGATCGAATAAGGGATTCTGTAATGCCTGGTATGAAAATCGTCACCTTTGCCAGGATACTCAAACATAAGCTCTATCCATTGCCTGAAATTCTCCATGATCTTCTTGATCTTGGAAAGCGGGGCATGGGCTGTGAAGTGGAAATTGAATTTGCAGTTCGCCTTGATAAAAAGATACAGAGGAGTGAATTTTTTTTCCTGCAAATGCGTCCAATGGTCACGGGTGGTGAGCATGCTGATGTGGCAATCTGCAGCCATGAGATTGACAGAGCATTTTGTTTTTCCAGGTCTTGTCTGGGACACGGTCGTTTTGTGAATATGGCAGATATCTTAGTGGTGAGACCTGAGAGTTTTAATGTGGCTGCAACGAGTAGTATCGCAACAGAAATTAATGGACTGAATGCGAAATTACAATCTGAAGATCGTCCTTATGTGCTTATAGGTCCTGGCCGGTGGGGATCTGCTGATCCCTGGCTTGGAATCCCTGTTCAGTGGCGGGATATTGCAGGGGTCGGTGCCATTATAGAACTGCAGAACGAGTCCCTTCATGCCGATCCTTCCCAGGGTTCCCATTTCTTTCAAAACATTACATCCCTTGGTATACCATATTTGACGGTTATGGAGGAGAAGGGTGGGGCAAGCGGTATCTGCAGCAGTAAAAATGGTGGCAGTGATTGTTTGAATTGGCAATGGCTGTTTGAGCAGAAAGATTTTAAGGATAGTGCTTTTGTTCGACATATACGTCTTCCTGAGCCTTTTGTTATGAAATGTAATGGCAAGGAAGAGATTGCTGTTTTGTATTCGGAAGAAGTTCAAGACATCTCAGAGGATCCTTGTACGGAAATGCGTAGAAAATAATGGACATATTTGTTTTGGAAGTATAAAAAAACAAATTTTTATACTATTACGGAGAATTGCATGGACGAAATTATTAGCTTAATTAAGAATAAAGACCCTGAACAGCGAGAGTTTCATCAGGCTGTTGAAGAGGTGATTGCCTCTGTTAAACCAGTACTTGAGCGCAACCCTGAGTACCGACAACATGCAGTTCTTGCCCGTGTTACAGAACCGGAACGAGTACTTATGTTTCGTGTCCCATGGATGGATGATGATGGGCAGGTACATGTGAACCGTGGCTTTAGGGTGGAGATGAATTCTGCACTCGGACCTTATAAGGGCGGTTTACGCTTTCATCCGTCGGTAAATTTGGGAATAATTAAATTTCTGGCTTTTGAGCAGGTTTTTAAAAACTCTCTTACCACTCTGGCCATGGGGGGTGGTAAAGGTGGTTCTGATTTTAATCCCAAGGGGAAATCCGACGACGAGGTGATGCGTTTTTGTCAATCATTTATGGCTGAGCTGTATCGTCATATCGGGCCAAATACCGATGTGCCTGCAGGTGATATTGGTGTTGGTGCCAGGGAAATCGGCTTTCTTTTCGGGATGTATAAAAAGCTTCGGAACGAGTTTACCGGAGTGCTGACTGGAAAAAGTCTTGATTGGGGCGGCAGCCTGATACGTCTTGAGGCAACGGGATATGGGACTGTTTATTTTGCAGCTGAAATGCTTGCTACAAAGGGAGAAACATTAGAAGGAAAGAGATGTCTGGTATCGGGTTCGGGAAATGTGGCTCAGTTTCTCACAGAAAAGGTTCTCGATCTTGGAGGTAAGGTTCTGACTTTGTCAGATTCTTCCGGGTACATCTATGATGATGAAGGGATTGATCGTGATAAACTGGCCTATGTGCAGCATCTTAAAAATATCATGCGTAGTCGTATTTCCGAGTACACAGCAAAGTATCCCAATGCTGTGTACACTCCTGTTGATCCATTGCTTGATCATAACCCACTCTGGGCGCATAAAGCTGATTGTGCTTTTCCCTGCGCCACTCAAAATGAAATCAATGCACAGGATGGACAGAATTTGGTAAATAACGGTGTTGGTTTGGTCAGTGAAGGTGCTAATATGCCATCTGTGCCGGATGCCGTGGATCTTTTTGTTGAACATCGCTTGTTGTATGCACCGGGAAAAGCAGCAAATGCAGGTGGTGTTGCAGTATCAGGTCTTGAAATGGCTCAAAATTCCATGCGCCTTTCATGGCCGCGGGAAGAGGTTGATGAGCGGTTGAAACACATCATGAAATCCATCCATCGAACTTGTGTTGATGCAGGAGAGATGTATAATGTGCAGGGTAATTATGTGGCTGGTGCCAATATTGCCGGTTTTGTGAAAGTTGTGAATGCTATGCTTGATCAGGGATTAGTGTAGGTAAAGACAGAATTCCACCTGTGTCAGGATAGTTGTTTATAGTCTTATCAATATAAAAAGCAAAGGGCGGGTGTGTTACCTGCTCATCTAACACTTCAACAATACAATACATAGTGTCTCTTTACGACGAACAATGCCAACAGGATTTTAGTTTTCTTGAAGCCAGGATGGAGCGTTATTTTGCGGAGATTGCCGTTGAGTGCCCCTACCATCTCCCCCATGATGCTCTGTTCTACCAAGCGTTATTTTCACCCCTCTCAGAACGTGTAATGGAATTGTTTCTTGCCTCCGGTTACAGAAGAAACGGGAACTGTATTTACACCATGCACTGCCCAGATTGCTCAGCCTGTATCCCTATTCGTCTTCATCCACAGGAAATGCAGCTGAATCGGAATCAGCGCCGGGTTCTCAAGAAAAATCAGGATATAGAGATTGAATTCGCTCCCCTGTGTGCAAGTGAAGAGAATATCAATCTTTGTGAAAAATTCCTCCGCAGTCGCTATCCCCAGAAAAACAACGACGGGAGATCTTATTATGATGGCTTTTTTCTCAATCGAAGCATTCCCAGTATGGAGATTCGTTTTCGTTTAAGTGGTCGGCTGGTTGGTACAGGAATTGTGGATGTTGGACAAAACTGGATGAACGCTGTCTATTTTTACTTCGATCCGGATGAAGCGTCCCGAAGTCTCGGAACGTTTAATATTTTAACCATGATTGATACCTGTTTGAAACTGGATATTTCATATCTTTATCTTGGTTATTATATCGAAAAGGTGGCTGCCATGAATTATAAAAGCCGCTTTAATCCTCATTATCTTTATGTAAATGATAGGTGGAAAAAAATAGAAAAGTTTTCCCGGTAAAATCATAGAACCTTACAAAATATTTTGTAAGGTTCTTACACCTGGCACTGCTTACTACTAGCTGTACCAGTCGCTTAGAAGTATCATGTCGTTCAAGTCAAGATCGCAATTTATCATAATATTTTTTCAGATCACCATCAAGAAATCGACGTATTCTTGCCAGGTTGCTGGAATGTGCATGCCAAATGTCTTTGGAACTGCTCTTTTGCAGGAGTTCATTAGTGGTTCCTGCCATTTTTTCCCAGAGATGCCTTCGGTAGTCATTGTCAAGATTAACAAGCTGACTGCTGTCTGAAAGTGTGTCCTTGAGAAGCTTCTTAAATCCAAAATTATTGAAGAGAACCACTCCAAGCGCCAGGGTACCGCAAAGAAATATAAGGGGAAGGATCAGATTCGTGAAAGAAAAACCTTCTCCCCGCAGTGATGAGATGAGGGTTTGTTTTGGTAGAGAAAAAATGGAGTTGGTTACAACATCTCCAAAACAAAATAAACCAATAGCAAGAGCAGCTGTTGTTTGTCCAATTTTTCCGAAGAGCTTGCGACCCCTTTGGGTAAATTCGGTCATGGCCTCGCAAACTATATGCAGCTCATTCACCTGGCGGTCAATATCTTCTAATATGTGATTCAGTCGAAGATTGGGAGCTGCGTGTATCTTTTCTATGAGCTCTGTTCTCTCCTGAGGCCATAAATTATCTTCTGCCTTGGTGGAATTTGCCACATTAGAAGAATACGTAAGATAAATATGGGGGATATCTTTCCGGCCTGTCATCTGGGACATATTCCAGCATAACGTCCCGTAAGAACGTACAAGGTCGCTGATATTGTCACACTCATCGATACGGCTCAAAACAAAAACTATTCTATCTTCACCGGATTTCTCCGGCAGAGTGTTTCGTATTGCCGAGTAGGTCTCTTTGATAGTTCCTGCCTTATGAGGATCAAACATGAGGACAATGAGGTCGGCCATCCTGGCAAACTCACCGAGTACTTCCATGTAATCATAGCCGCGATCTTTTTCCGTTGTGGCGTCAAGCATTCCCGGGCTGTCAATGATGGTCATGTTCTCAAAGTCAGGTGAGTCGATATTTTTCAGGCATAAGTGGGAGGTAAGTCTCTCACCATATTTCTTAAATTTAACAAATGGTAAGTTATCATCATTGATGAGTGTGGATCCAGGAACTTCCCGTGGTTTGTCACTTCCCTCAGAAGTGATCACGGTAAAGGCATCATCGGTGGGTGCCTGTCCGGTACGCTGGATATCAGAGCCTATGATTTCATTAATCAGAGTGGATTTACCGGAAGAGTAGTTGCCAATTATAAGAACAATTGGTTTCCATTTCATACTGGATTCAAGGCCGCTGAAATCCATATTATATTTGGAAAATAACGGTGCTATCTTTTTATTAATTCTGTTCTGAATTTCAGTCTGTAATTTTGATTCAAGCATAGGAGAACCCTCTGTGTAGCGTATTAATAAAACGTGTAACTATTTGTCGATATTTATAGTGCTGCCCGCACAGGTGCCGTGCATTTGAATAATTAGCCAATGGGTTGGATCTATTTGTAATACAATATCATACATTAGCATACTATGTTTGGAGCTGAAATGAAAAAGGTTAAAGAATAGTTTTAAATGAATTAGTAGCGAGATGGATTTTTTCGTAACAGTCTCTAAGGTATGTCTTGACATATATTCGATGAATGAGTTTATCAGACAGCAAATAATCAATACTTTTTTAAGAAAGTTTTCCCATAAAGAACACAAATCACTTTCAGGCAGCTATGAATACAACTCCCAATATGAGCAGACACCAGGATATTGTTTCAAAGGAAATGCAACTTAAGACCGGACAGGTTGCGGCTGTGGAGACTCTGCTGGAAGATGGTGGTACCGTGCCTTTTATTGCCCGTTATCGTAAAGAAGCCACTGGATTATTGGATGAAATCCAGATTGCTGCTATCCGTGATCGATTGCTGCAACTGGCCGAACTGGATAAACGTCGAAAGACTATTCTCAATTCCCTTACGGAACGGGATCTATTACACCCTGCTCTGCACAAGGCTGTTCTGGCTGCTCCCAATTTAACGATTCTTGAGGATGTTTACCTGCCGCATCGTCTCAAACGGCGTACCCGAAGTCTTATTGCCAGAGAGAAAGGGTTGGAACCTTTGGCTCAGGCAATTTTCCAGCAGGATAACCGTTCTCTTGACACGGGGAGTTTTGTCAGTAGAGACAAAGGAGTTGCCAACAGTGACGAAGCTTTGGCAGGAGCTCGTGATATTATCGCTGAATGGATAAGTGAAGATTCCGCTGTTCGAGCTGGCCTGCGTCGTCTTTTTGTGAGTAATGCAATAATTATATCTAAAGTTGTTAAAAAAAATCAGGAGGCCGGAGCCAAATTTAGAGATTATTTTGAGTGGCAGGAACCAGCGGCTAAGGTAGCAGGGCATCGGTTGCTTGCCATGTTGCGTGGCGAAAATGAAAAAATATTAAAGCTGAGTATACGACCCTCAGAAGAGGCAGCCCTGGAATTTCTTGGTAGAAAATATAGTAAAGACGGTGGGGCAACAGCAACAACAACACAGATAACGCTCGCGGCGGCAGACAGCTACAAAAGGCTCCTTGGGCCATCACTTGAAAATGAATTACGGGCAGAACTGAAAGAACAGGCGGATCGTGAGGCTATACAGGTCTTTGTTGACAATTTGCGGGAATTGCTTCTTGCATCGCCCCTTGGGCACAAACGGGTTATGGCATTGGATCCGGGTTTTCGTACCGGAGCCAAATTAGTCTGCCTGGACGAACATGGGCAATTATTGCATTCTACCACAATTTATCCGACGCACTCTGAAGGGAAAAACCATGAGGCGGGGCAGATAACCCGCAAACTCTGTCTGAAATATAAAATAGAGGCCATTGCCATCGGTAATGGCACAGCAGGCCGAGAGACGGAGTCTTTTGTCAGGAACCTAAATCTGGGAGAGGGGATAATTATAACTATGGTGGATGAAAGTGGTGCCTCCATATATTCTGCCTCGGAAACTGCCCGCATGGAATTCCCTGACTATGATCTCACCGTACGTGGTTCGGTTTCCATTGGTCGTCGTTTGCAGGATCCACTGGCAGAACTTGTGAAGCTTGATCCCAAAGTCATTGGAGTCGGGCAGTACCAGCATGACGTTAATCAGGGAGCACTTAAGAAAAGTCTGGATGACACCGTTGCCAGTTGTGTCAATAATGTGGGAGTGGAACTCAACAGTGCGAGTGCGGAGCTGCTTGCCCATGTTTCCGGCTTAGGTCCGGTGCTGGCTAAGAACATTGTTCAATACCGTAATGACAATGGCCCGTTTGCCACCCGTAAACTGGTGTTGAAGGTACCTCGTCTCGGGAAAAAAGCTTTTGAACAGTGTGCCGGTTTCTTACGTATTGGAGGTGCCAACAATCCACTTGATGCCAGCGCTGTCCATCCTGAGCGATATGGAATCATTGAACAAATGGCCAAAGATTGTAATTCAGGAGTTGCTGATCTCATTGAAGATTCAGAAATCAGAGCAGCAATTGATATCAAACGCTATGTCACCGATGATGTTGGTTTGCCAACGCTCAATGATATCATGGCAGAGCTGGCAAAGCCGGGTCGTGATCCTCGTGAAAAGTTTAGTGAATTTTCCTTTTGCGAAGATATTAACAGCATGGATGATCTGGAACAGGGCATGAAATTACCGGGGATAATCACCAATGTAACCAAATTTGGAGCCTTTGTTGATATCGGTGTTCATCAGGATGGTTTGATACATATCAGCCAATTGGCTGATCGTTTTATTAAGGAGCCGAGTGAAGTTGTTAAGGTTCGCCAACAAGTTATGGTTCGGGTTCTGGAAGTTGATCTTCAGCGTAAACGAATAGCACTTTCTATGAAAGAAGGATAGAAAGGTAGTGAGGCGGATTATTTCGGGTGAGTTGCTTCAACGAATTATCGTTTACCCCCTAGAAAACTTGTTCTTCTGACCCAGGTAAAACAGAAGCATTCCATTTTGTTCTTGCGTTTATTTATAGCCAGCAGCCGTCCTTCAGTGTAAGTATACTTCCTTCATAATACGATTATCAGACATACTCATTACCAGAGGTCAATAACATGAAATTGCGATCTAAGGAAATTTTGTTTTTTTGTTCTTGTGCTTTCCTGCTGTTCTTTATCAGTGCCTGTTCCAGTACATACTATGGTGCCATGGAAAAAGTTGGTGTTCATAAACGTGACATCCTTGTTGATCGTGTGGAAGACGGTCGTGACTCCCAGGCAGCTGCTCAAGAACAGTTTAAATCAGCCCTTGAACAGTTTGATTCTGTAGTGAAACTGGAAGAGACCGATCTGAAAAAAGCCTATGATAAACTCAATAAAGAGTATGAAAAGAGTAAAAATGCGGCAGATGACGTTTCCACACGTATAAACAAAATTGAATCTGTGGCCAATGACCTTTTCAAGGAATGGAAGAACGAACTGAAACAATATGAGAGCAAGGAGTTAAGACGTTCGAGTGAAGAGCAGTTAAAAACGACGAAAGTACGTTATAATGAAATGATTGCGTCTATGAAAACTGCAGAGCAGACCATGGAACCGGTGTTGAAGATTTTTCACGACAATGTCCTCTTTTTGAAACACAACCTGAATGCACAGGCAATCGGGTCGTTGCAGTCTGATTTTGCCAATCTTGAAGGACAGATTGGTGAGTTGATTAAATCCATGAACGTCGCCATCGATTCATCTAATAAATTTATAGCTGACATTAAAAGCTAGTACATTATGCCTATTCAAACTCATTCTATAGTTGCTCTGGTGGGGCGTCCCAATGTTGGAAAATCCACACTTTTCAACCGTATAACGCGCTCCAGAAAAGCCCTCGTTGATTCTACTCCCGGTGTTACCCGTGATCGCCATTATGAAAAGGTGGTGTGGGACGATAAATTGTTTATGCTCGTAGACACCGGAGGCATTGAAGATGCTAGTGGTGATGCCATGGGTGGTCATATCCGTGATCAGGCACTGCTTGCAATTGAAGAGGCGGATATTATCCTCTTTGTGCTCGATGGTCGAGAGGGAGTGACTCCTGCGGACAAGGAAGTTGCAAATCTTCTGCGGCGAACCGATAAAACCATTTTTTATGTAGTCAATAAGATTGACGGCCCGGAACAGGAGCTGGAACAAATGTCCCAGTTTTATGAACTTGGGGTGGATGAGTTGTGGGCAGTATCTGCTGAACATAAGTATGGTTTCTTTACCCTTATGGATGCTTTGGCAGAACGTCTCCGTGATAATGAAGAGAAACTTGATCTTCCGGAAGGTACGGTGAAGGTGGCATTTTTTGGACGCCCCAATGTTGGGAAATCCTCCATGATAAATCAGATTCTTGGTCATAATCGAATGGTGGTGTCCGAAGTGTCAGGCACCACTCGGGACTCGGTTGATACTCTGCTCACTCACGGCAACTATAGTTATCTGCTTATTGATACAGCAGGTATTAGAAGAAAAGGAAAGACCAAGGAGAAACTGGAGAAGTTTTCCATCTTGAAGGCTCTCGCTGCACTTGAAAAGTGTGATATTGCAGTTGTTCTTATTGATGCTGAAGAAGGTATCACTGAACAGGACACTAAAGTAATTGGTTATACTCAGGAGCAGGGCAGGGGATTGATTCTGCTCGTTAATAAATGGGATCTGGTAAAAGATGATAAGGAACGCCAGAAACAGATTATGGGCGAAATTGCTCTGGCTGTTCCCTTTGTTGGTTTTGCTCCGCTTCTTACTGCTTCAGCTCTTACAGGATACGGAATTAAACGACTCTTTCCGACCATTGGCTCGGTGTATAAACAGTTTACTGCTGTTTTTCCCACATCAGCTCTCAACAGGCTTTTGCAGGATGCAGTGGATGACCATTCGCCACCGATTTATAAGAATAAGCGGCTCAAGTTTTATTATACTGCCCAAGTAGGGAATAGTCCGCCAAAGTTTGTGGTTATGAGTAACAGTTCGAAGGGTGTACACTTCTCTTATGAACGATACCTGACTAACAGGTTTCGTGATGGACTTGGCTTGGATAAGGTTCCCATTCAACTTTTTATTCGTGATAAAAATCGGGACAAAAAAGGAAAGAGATAGTCGCTATACCGCCATTTTTGACGTCTTGATTTTTTTTCATTTCATGTCTGAGCAAAGTAGTCTCAAGACATGAAATGAAAAAGTTGTTTATTTGTTTATGCACGAGATGTACGGATTTGTGTAGATCCGGCAGGCTTTATAACGGGTGGTTTAGGTGTCGGGTAGTCTGTTTTGGTCTGCTTAATAGTGGACATGGCCGCTGTTACCATGGACGCTACATCAGTTAAACTGGCAGGAATAATCATGGTATTATTTTCCTTTGCCAGGTTTCCAAATTCGCGCACGTAGCTTTTAGCAACTTCCAGGTTTGCAGCCTCATATCCTCCGGGCATGCTCAGAGATTCTGCTACTTTTCGTATGCCTTCTGCCGTGGCATCTGCCACCAGGATAATTTCCCTGGCCTTTCCTTCAGCCTCATTTATTTGTTTCATCTTTTCTCCTTCGGACAATGCAATAGCCTCTGCTCTATCACCTTCTGCACGGTTAATAGTTGACTGTTTATCACCTTCCGATCGTGCAATCTCAGCTCGTTTTTCCCGTTCTGCCTTCATCTGTTTTTCCATGGCTTCCAGAACTGTGCGTGGCGGCTGGATATCTTTGATCTCATAACGAAGGACTTTTACACCCCAGTTTTCAGCGGCTTCATCGAGTGCCATAACAACATGTCCATTTAATGTTTCCCTGGCTTCAAACGTTTTGTCCAGATCAATCTTACCGATGGCAGAACGGAGACTAGTCTGTGCAAGCTGGGCGGCCGCAAAGTGGAAATTATCAATCCCATATGCTGATTTCTTGGAATTTATGACTTGGATATACAAGATACCATCAATTTCAAGGGTGACATTATCTGCAGTAATACAGGTTTGGGCTGCGATATCAATGGGCTCTTCTTTGAGGCTTCGTCTATAGGCGACTTTGTCAATGAAGGGGATAAGGATGTGAAGACCTGCTTGTAGAGTTGTTCTGTATTTTCCAAGTCGCTCTACAATAAATTCCATACGTTGCGGTACAACCACAGCAGTTTTGTAGAGAATCGAAATGATAAGGGCAGCAATGATACCAAGGGCAATAAGCGTTTCCATATTTTCTCCTTAAAAGGGAACTTGAGTTAAAGAACGTTCGCGATATACCTTGAACTTATTTCGTTTCCGTTCCTAAGACGATTTTTTTGACGGTGATAAGCAAATTGTTCTGTTTTACTATTTCAACAACTTCACCTTCTGCAAATGCTTCACTTGCTTCAGCTCTCCAGAATGTACCTGCAAATTTAACCTGTCCTTCAGAAGGCGGATTGATGTCGGAGGTGACCACGCATTTTTCACCACCATGTGCAAGAATTGCGTCTTCACCCTCATCTATTTTATCTCCGATAAATACTTTTGTCATAAGACCACGAAGACTGAAAAGACAAACAAGTGAAAGTACTAAGAATACAGCAAGCTGCATGGTGACATCCAATGGGAAAAAATAACAGCCCAAAGCAGTCAGCCATGCAGCGACCCCGAAAAAGAAAAGGATAAAGCCGGGTACCGCCATCTCTAAAACAAAGAAGGCTACACCGATAGTCAGCCACATCAGGCCGGGATATGCGATTTCCATGTGGAATCCTATTAGGAAGAGGTTAATGTTCTGTTACATTGTAGGAGAATGAAAGAAAACAGTCAAGTTGAAGTGTGGAAAACAATAGTGTTAGCACTACCCCCCTGTGTCAGGATAGTTGTCGCTTCTTCTTGGAGAGTTGTGTGTGAGCCGGTCGGTGTGTATGCGTTTGTTCGGCGTCTTTTTGCCGTTTTTTTTTGTGGTGTGTCCCAGATTGTATTTTCCAGAACCACGTACTGTTTCTTAAAGTAGCCTTTTGAGTATTAGAAAGGTCTGTTTAAGAAAAAAAACACCCTATTTTCAGCTCTCATGTCTCGTTAATTCAGCCAGTTATTTTGGTTCGATCCCCCTTCCACGCTTCTACCCTTCAATCCTTTCTATAACTATAAAATTTTGTTTTAGTGTTGCAAATTTCCGGTTCTGTAATTACTGTAATTACAGAATCTTTAATTTCAGCACAAATTTAAGGTGGCATTGTGGAAAAACATGTACGCTCAAGAAACATCAAAATAGTACCCATTGGCAATTCAATGGGAGTCCGTTTACCCAAAATTCTTTTGCAAAAGTATGGCTTTGCCGATTCACTAGTTCTTGAAGAAACTGATAGGGGTCTACTTCTTAGAAAAACCCATGACAAGAAACTCTCCTTGGTTGATACTTACAAAGCCATGGCTAAAGAATGTGAAGACTGGAGTGATTATGATTCAACGCTGGCAGATGGCTTGGACGGCTTGGAGGAAAATGGTTAATGTCTAAACGTTACGAAATTTATTTTGCTGACCTCAACCCCACTATTGGCAGCGAAATTTGCAAAACCCGTCCAGTCGTTATTATTAGCGAAAATGCCATGAATAAATATTTAGAAACTGTCGTTGTTTGCCCGTTAACTTCCAAGATACATGTCAAATGGAGGACAAGATTACAAATTAGTTGTGCTGGCAAACAATCAGAAATTGCAGTTGACCAAATACGTACAATTAGCAAAAAGCGGTTGAAGAAAAAAATTGACCAGTTGTCAGCCTCCCAAGCATCTCAATTGCGCAGAATAATCACCGAAATGTATGGTGAATAGGTTCATTTTTTGCCTCTCTTAATATGCAATTATCTGAGTTTGTAAATTTCTGTTCTATCCTCATTTCTTATCAATAAGCTTCAACCGAACCAAGAGCGTTTTATCATTCGTCCCGCCCCAGAAAAACTTCGAATTAAAATTCCACACCAGAGTTTCATGTTACCGTGATTTTCTGAAGCAACCGCGGGATGATGAACCATAATTTCTAAGGCATAAATCTGGGCACTTTAACATCATCATCTTCCAGTTCAATGGTGTAAAAGATATCGGCAGCATTAGTGTTTGATCCAGTTGTGGTTTGCACATGTATCTTACGGCTTAGCCGGTAACGAGTGATAAATTCACTGTCGCCTGTTTTTACATCGGTGCCCACTGATACCGAGAGTTTGCTGTTGATCTGGCGTCCAATGGAGAGCTTGGCGCTTTTTCCGGCATTAGCTGGTGATGACCCGGTGAGCAGATAGGAAATCACATGGCTTTCGGACATGGGCGGATTTGAAAATGTCGTTAATCTGGGATTGCTGGCAGGTCCAATGGCGTAGATGCCTGCCACAACATCACCGACGGTTCGTGTTGCCCGAAGGTTTATTCCCGGCTGGCTTAAGGGGCCGCCTGGGAAGGAAATCACCCCTGTTTCTATATCAAGATCCTGACCATAGGCTCGAAAACTTCCCTGTTTGATATGAAAAGCACCACTGCCCATCATCTGTTCCCCCGGCTCCGAGAGTATGGTCAATTGACCATCAACAAAGGCATTTAGTCCAAAACCTGCAAAATGGACCTTGTTTCCCAATGTTATTTTAAGCAGCATGTGGAAGGGAGATTTGGGCTCGTCTTCCTTTTTCTCCTGAACAATTATCATATCAGGTGATGCCGACTTGCTTCCTGGTGGCAGTTTCCGGAGCAGTATGTTTGCTTTGGGAATAGTTGCCTCTCCAGTGAGACTCATACGGTCGGCCTTCTTTTCAAAGAGTATGTCTGATGAGAGAAATACCTTTATTTCCGGAAGGTTAATTAATCTGAAATTGTCAGCTTTAAGGCTGAAGTGTGCAGGCATTTTTTCTGCACTGTCAAGACTTACATTACCATCCAGCACCATCTCACCTTCAGGAGAGATGAATTTCCCTTTTATTGCTATTTTCTTATTGTCTGCCAGGATGTCGACTGTGGTGCCGGTGAGGTTAAGTCCTGCCATTGGTATAAGCATATTCGCAATATCGATTCTCCCTTTTCCGTTAATGTCAGGTTCTGCAATTGTTCCAAGAATTTTGAAATCCAGATCAATAATACCATCCAGATCCGTCACATCAGGGATGAGTGCTTCAACCAGATCAAAGTTTTTGGCATCCACAAAGAGTTCACCATTAAGTTTTGCCTTGCCTCCTATATCTTTTTGCAGAAGATCGGGTGATTGTATTTTGCCACTGAAGATATTTGAATCGACACTGAGAAGAAAGTCCGCATCAAGTGTTTCTTTAACTATTTTCAGGTTGAGTTTCATGCCCTCGTGGGGCAGTGTGCCGGTCTTTTTATCTGTAAGATACGTGATGTTGCCAGGTGTTATCTCAGCAACAACATCTGCTTTCAGTGTTTCCTGCATTGTTGCGGTTGCTTTTGCGGAGAAGAGCCCTGTCAATCCTTCCAGTGTTTCCGGAAACCAGGGGGCAAACCACGTTAGAGGTATTTCATCTATCTGGACATCCCCCTTGCTGGTATTGCTTTCTTTGTCCCATGAACCATTAAGGCAGAGATGCGAATTTTCCCTGCTGAGACAGAGCGTCTCCAAGGTTGCGGAAGCAGTCGTGGCGTTGAGTTTTGACGGTTTTTGATCCCTCAATTGCCATGTCCCTAAATCAGTGGAAATAATGTCAAAAGTATCAAGAAAACCCTGCCATTTCTCCTCCATATAACCACCGTTCAGGTTGAGGATGATATCTGCCATATCATGGCTTGCCTTGAGATGGATGGTATGCTTCTCTCTGGTGCCATCTCCTGTTGCGGAAAAAGTTTTGATCAGGTTTTCGCCGGATTTTAGATTTGCTGCTTTAAGATCCAGGGAGAACGGCTTGTTCCAGCTAAGATCAAGTTTTACGTCAGCGTCGATCTGCTCCAGATTGAGATCGGAATAGCTTATGGAAGATCCTGAAAGATTAAGAGTAACGAGCGGCATTGACATTTTTTCTTGTACAGAACCCGTAGCGTTTAGTTGACCTTCAGCGCCGGGGAGCAGGTCGGAAACATCAGTAACATCTACCTTCCACTGAAGATCGGATTTTTCACCAAGATTTCCCTGGGCAGTGATAACTGCACTGCCGGATTTTAATTGAAAATTATTGATGTGGAATTCATTAGGCTGCATTACAAGTTTGCCGGTTCCACTAATGGGAAGCTCTCGTAAATTCCCTGTGAGGCTTGCTATTGTAGTGTTGCTGGTAACGCCATCGTCTGCAATACTGCCCTCGGTATGGATCAGCCAGTTAAGCTTTCCCGGCCAGTCAGGATAGTGTTTTCCGGGATTGATATGTTTAGCCTCGGTGCTTAAATCCCATTTGACCACAGGTGACCATTGTACGTCACCCTGTAGATCAAAATTTCCATCAAGAAGATCGAAGGTGAGCAGAAGATTCTCAACACTTTTTGTATTAGCATCGGTGTTTAGTCGGATATTTCCTTCAGGAATTTGACTTCCTCTTATTGCAGCAGTTAACAGTAAATGGAAGTTATCAGGAGTTCCTTTGAGTCTGGCTTCCCCTTTAGCCGATTCATAGTCGGCATCACCTTTAACTGGCCACTGTAGATCTTGCCAGTTCAGCAGAAGGTCAAGATTCTGTTCAATGCTGGCGGTTCCTGTGAGTTCAACATGAGCGGTTGTTTCTGCATGTTTTAAAGTGAGTTTTCGGATGTCAAACAGCAGGCTTTCAAGGTTTGCTTTTATATCGAGATCTACATCCCAGTTAAATTCTGCAGAATTCTTATCACGAATATGAAGGCTTGATGTAACTTCCACCTGTTGTAGATTGCCACTACTTGCAAGAGATCCGCTTATAACACCAGGAGTGTCAGGGGCAAAAATGGCAGGGCGCAGCTCAGTGATTTCTATATCTCCCTTCCAGTTGAGATCATTCAGGATCTTTTGGATTGTCATATCCAGTTGAGCTGTGATGTCACCACTGATTTTTTGCTGCATTGCCATCTTTTGCAGATCACCCGAATATATTCCATCAATTACAAGAGATGGGAGATCAGGAGTCAGGGTTTTGATTGCTGTTGTAAGCTGAAGTGGGTAGTTGCCGGTTGGATTGATTTTCCCCTCGGCTTGAAGGTCGGCTTCATCCAAGCGAACAGCAAGATTTTGAATGTTTATGCCATCTGTCTCCCATGACAGACTAAGCTCTGCTTTGTGAACTGCAATTGCATCGGCATCAGGGGCAGAGTAAAAAAGAAAATTGTTAAGAGTAAGTTTTTCAAGAGTGATTTTAATGGGAAGGTTCAGTTCCGGCAGTGTTAGTGGCCCTTCTTTTGGGGGAGCCTGCGCTTTTTCCTGTGGAAGGACAGTGTGTGAAAGATTATCTGCTGTAAACTCAACAATATGGAGGTGTCGATTTAACAGATCTGTTGTTTTCCAGTCCAACACCAGGTGACCGACTTTTGTTATCCCAGCAGAGTTTTTAAAGAGAATATCTCTAAGTTCAAGGCGGTCAAGTACCTTACCTTTTGTTGATCCAATATGCAGGTTGTCATCGAGTAGCTTTTCGGTCTGGGCGATAATGAATTGTGCACCACTCTCTGTGCCAAGTAGATAGAAGGAACCAGAGATTATCAGTAAAAGAAGGCTCAAGAAGACCATTGCTATGTAAATAATAATTTTCTTCATAGCGTTGCTCCAAAACCAATATGAATTCTAAAGTCATCAATCTCCGGATTCTCACTTATAGGGTAGGCTATATCAATACGAAGTGAGCCAAAAGGTGCCAGCCAGCGAAACCCAACACCGCTGCCAATATAAAGTTCGTCCAGCTCATCATTGTATGCATTTCCCGCATCAACAAAAGCTGCAAGTACCCATTTTTCTGCAACCCGCTGGTCATATTGAAAACTTCCAGACAATACATGCTTACCACCAGTTCCAACACCATGCTCACTCACAGGTCCCAGAGATTCATACGCATAGCCGCGAACTGAATTATCACCACCGGTAAAGAATCTGAGTGAGGTCGGATAAATGGCAAAATTATCAACCCAGGTGGTGCCTATTTCCAGACGCGAATCAATACGCCCATTTTCTCCCACACCAAACATGTAGCGCCCCTTAAGATGCAGGCGGGTGTATGATGTGTCTGACAGCAGTGCTTCTGCTGCTCCACGAAGATCTGCAAATAGAAGATGACCATGTTGAGGGAACATCGAATCTGCTATGTCTGAAAAACGATACGTTCCGCCAGCACTGAAAAGGGTGGTGTTTTCATCCGGCTCATGCTCGATGGTGAATTGTTCATTTGAGGCTATGAGGAAACCCTTATAAAAAAGAGTGTCACTGAGGTTTCTTCGGACAAAAGCTGTTTCCATGTCAAAGGTGGTACTTTTAGTTCCGGGAGTTTCGTCATACTCATAGGCGGCAGTTGAGACCCATCTGTCAGTGAGAGGTCTCACAACGGGAATGTTGTATTGAGCTCGTAAAACACCTTCCTTTTGGGAGAGTTTCAGAAGCACTTCAGAATGGTGACCATGGCGATTGAGTAGGCGATTGTCCCATCGTGCTGAACCACGTATCCCGGTATCAGAATCATATCCAATACCAAATAAAAATTTATGCGGGGAGATCGCCTTCATAATAACATTTAAAGGCAGGTGCTGATCCACAGCTTTGTTGAACAGGGGAGTGATGGTGACTTCTTTTGCATAATTACTTGCTATCAGATTCTGCTGAAATTCGAGTAATGCATCATGGGAATAGGGCGTGCCTTTTTCTATGGTGATATATTTTTCAAGCAGATCCGGATCAAGGAAATCCTGTTTAAAAGTGATATCTCCAAAGTAGTATAGGGCGCCGGTATCCATATGGAGTGTCAGGTTTGCACTGTTTTTCTCAAGATCAATCAGCCATTCACTTTTTATGAATTTTGCCCTTGGGTATCCACTGGAAAGAGCCATATTCATAAAGGTGTTTTTTGCTGTTTCATGATCGGCATGGATTAGAATGTTGCCTGCATTCTTATGGTAGTCTTCGATACTCTGTTGAAAAACAGGTTGATCACTTCCTTCTCCTGACCATTGAATGTCTCTAGCGTTGATAGTTGCAGGTGTTCCCAGGTCTACGGTGTATGTGGCCAGCCATTTTCCCTCTGTTTCATTAAGGTTAGTCTGGATTTTCGGAATGTAATAACCGAAGGGCTGTAGGGCTTCGCGGATTTCATCTGGGGCATTTTTGTGCAGTCGCCTGATCCAGCGTTCAGTGAGATCTTTGTCATCTTTCATCTTGTTTATTTTAAGAAAAAGAAGAACATTTTCCCGATATGGATCTTCCAGTCCGTTTAGTTGAACTGTAAGGGGAACAGCTGCCATAGCTGGAAAACTTAACAGGGAAAGAATCAGGATAAGTGAAATCCAGACGGTCAGGGATATTGAATATAATGGTTGGTTGAATCTATTTAAGATGAAGGGTACAGGCTTCATAGTATCATTCGCTGTTCAAGTTATCCAGTGTACGTTCCTTACTTTCTTACAATGTTTTTGTTTTGCTCATGGCACGTTTAAAGGCATCGGCAGAACCGGCAATAACCGAGTCATCGACGCAGAATGCCAAGCGAATATAGCCGGGAGCTCCAAATCCACGTCCCGGAACTGCCAGGATCTTTTCCTCTTGAAGAATTGCACAAAATTTTACGTCATCTTCAATCGGGGATTTTGGAAAGATATAAAAAGCTCCTTTTGGCGGAATGAAGTCAAAACCGGCATCCGCCAAAATTTTACAGAAAGTTTCACACCTTTTTTCATAGATAGAGTTGTCAACGCTTGCGTCCTGAAGCTCTGCAACAACGCGCTGCATCAGTGCCGGAGCATTTACAAATCCTAAAATCCGGTTGGCAAGAGTCATTGCATCGAGCAGTGCTCCCTTGTCTGTGATGTCAGGATGAACGGCCAGGTATCCGATTCGTTCACCCGGCAGGGAAAGATCTTTGGAGTAGGAGGAGAGAACAATAGAATTCGTAGTAGACTGTAAAACACTCCCCACAACATTGTTATCAAAGATTATTTTTCGGTACGGTTCATCGGCCAGCAGATAAATGGTGGTTTGCAGTTCTGCACCCTTTTTGTCCAGCAGTGCGCCCAGTTCGTTGAGTGATTCCTGGGAGTAAATTTGACCGGTGGGGTTGTTGGGTGAGTTGATAATTATTGCTTTTGTCTTGTCAGTAATGGCGGTTTCGATGGCAACCATATCAAGGTTGAACTCTGCATCCGTCTGCACCACCTTACTGACTCCACCGTGGTTATCCACGTAGAAGATGTATTCCACAAACTAGGGAGCAAGAATGATCACCTCTTCTCCGGGATTAAGCAGTGCTTTCATGACAACGTTAAGAGCCCCTGCAGCGCCGCAGGTCATAAGCATGTCACCATGGAAGATATCAACACCTTGTTCCTTGGACATCTTACCGGACAAAGCTTCACGTACCCAAGGGTAGCCGCCGTTTGGCATATAGGCATGTATCCCAGGCGTTTCGTCTTTAACGATTTTCCGAATGGCTTTGTTGAACTCCGGTGGCGGCGGCACATCGGGATTTCCGAGGCTGAAATCAAAAACATTTTCAGCACCGTATTGGGCTTTCATTTTAGCTCCCTCTTCGAACATCTTACGAATCCAGGAAGACTTTTCAGCGAAACGGCGCATTTTTGTTGATATTGTCATTAGGTTAACGCCTGTACGGTTTTGTGAGAATCATTTTTTCTTTAAAATATCATATGCTGCGTTGATTTCTTTCATTTTTTCTTCAGCAACACCACGGAATTCTTCACCCAGATGCTGTACCTTATCAGGGTGGTATTTCATGCTGAGGGAACGATGGGCTTTTTTTATGGTAGCAGCATCAGCACCCGGTTCAAGGCCAAGTACTGCATAATACTGATCCATTGTTTCCGGTCTGCTGTGTGTTTGTTGTTGTCCACCGTAGCCATATTTATATTTTGCTTCAATGGTACGTTTATCATAATCTGTGATTTCCAGGAAGTTGGCAATATCACGAGCTAATTTTAATTCTGCCTCTGGTACCTGGGGGTTAGTATATAAAACCTGATAAATCAGTTCTAAAAGAATGAGTCGTGGTTCGTAGGCAAAGGTATCACGGAATTCCCGGAGAAGTGTTTCCATGGATTGCGTGGAGGAAACCGCTTCTTTTATCAAGTCTTTCACCCAATACATCCTGGTTTGATCGTAACGCAGGTTGTGCTGGAAAAAGTTCTGGATGGTGGTGATTTTTTCTTTATTTACATCGCCATCAATTTTGGCAATATTAATCAGGATCTGAACCAACAGCCACACAAATCGCTTATGGCTCTCTGTCTGAGATGCTTCATAGGCAGAGACTTTCTTTTGGATCCAGTAGCTGAAACCCCAGAAGGTTACCATAAAAAGCAGGATGGCAATGATACCAGCATAAAGAAAAAATCCAAGAACATTGAAAAGGCCGGAAAATCCACCGGTGATCAGGCTGAAAAGAAGAACCAGAAGGATACAACCTCCGCATCCAGGTTGTTTATGTTGTTGATATCGCATTGTATTACTGTTTGAAATGTTTATTGTTTATTGTTTGTTGTTTATTGTTTATTTGTGTAATTGTCTTCGCCAAAGAGAGCATCGATAAATTCATCGGGATCAAAATCACGTAGATCATCGATTTGTTCACCAATACCTATAAAACGAATAGGGATGGCAAGCTCACGGCAGATATTTGCAACAATGCCGCCCTTGGCTGTACCATCAAGTTTGGTCAAAGCAAGGCCGGTTATTCCCACGGCTTCATTAAAAAGTTTAGCCTGGGAAATGGCGTTTTGCCCGGTTGTTGCATCGAGCACCAGCAGGATTTCATGAGGCGCACCTTCAAGTTTTTTTCCCATAACCCGTTTAATCTTCTTTAATTCCTCCATAAGATTAACTTGAGTATGAAGCCTTCCGGCTGTATCCACAATTACTACGTCATATTTATCTGCCACACCTTGGTCTATGGCATCAAAGGCAACTGCTGATGGATCAGCGCCTTCATGTTGATGCACAACATCTACCTTATTACGTTCCCCCCAGATCTTAAGCTGAGCAACTGCTGCTGCGCGAAAGGTGTCTGCGGCAACGAGTAGAACGGACTGCCCGGATTGCTTGAATTTCTTGGTTATTTTGCCAATTGTTGTGGTTTTACCAACTCCATTAACGCCCACAACCATGATCACAAAAGGTCCGGAATCAGGCATGACAAGCTCTGCAGGTATGTCTGATTGCATAATAAAGGAGCGCAGCTTTTCTTTCAGCACGACTCGTAATTCTTTGGGGTCGGAAAGCGCATCACGTTTGACCCGTTTTCTGGCATCATCAAGTATTTCCATGGTGGTGCTGATGCCCAGATCTGCAGTAATCAAAATTTCCTCCAGTTCGTCAAAAAGATCTGCATCGATCTCTTTTTTTCCGAGGAAGAGGGTATCCATTCGGTAAACCAGCGATTCCTTGGTTCTGCTCAGACGTGTGGAAAGCTGTTGGAACATTGCTCCCAACCTGGATGTCTCCAATTCTTTTTCATCTGGAGATGGTTCTGGGGGAGGTGTTGTGGCAGGTTTTTTATCAGCAACAGATTCTTCTACAACGACTACTTCTTCGACAGATGTCTGTTGTTCAGGGATTTCCTCTTCTACTGCTGATTCCAGTGGCAGCTTTTCAACTGGCGCAACAGTCTGTTCTTTTTTCGAAAATTTCTTTTTAAACCAGCCTAGCATATGCGAAGTTCCTTATTGATAAAGGATTAAACTATAAAAAATATACCTAAGAAAAATTTCCATATTACGGCTAGATCATGAAGAAAGCAATAAAAACAGACAGGAGCTGTGGCCAACATCTATAAATATATAAAGATCAATGACACATGGGGGGGGAATTAATTTGCTTTTCCAGGGAACAGCATTACTGTATGGCTTGGTTAGGGACACCGTTAATAGCTTTATTGAGAACTCTTCAGGTGGTCTGACTCATATCGAAAAGAATTCCCACATTTTTATAAATTTTAGATATTGTAACAGGAGGATGTTATGTCTAGTTCATGTGATTCAAATAGTTCCTGCAGTAGCAGCAGCAGTTCCTGCGGAAGTAATACTCAGGAAGCTCAACAGGCTCAAATGGCGCAGCAGGACAATGCTATTACCCGATCTCTTGGGAAAATTAAAAATAAAATTCTGGTAATGAGCGGAAAAGGCGGAGTTGGAAAATCAACAATCTCTGTCAACCTGGCTCTTAGTCTGGCAGCCAAAGGCCATCAAGTCGGCCTGATGGATGTTGATCTCCATGGCCCCGATGTTATCCGTATGCTCAATCTGAAAGGAAATCTTGAAGCGCCGGCAAATCCCAAGGATCTTGTGGCACCCCTCAAATACAATGATAATCTGAAAGTTGTATCCCTGGAATATATGATGAAAGATCGGGACGAGGCCATTATCTGGCGCGGACCTCTTAAAATTCAGGCCATTCGTCAGTTTGTTGCTGATATGGATTGGGGCGAGCTTGACTATCTTGTGATTGATGCTCCTCCGGGCACTGGCGATGAGCCGCTGTCCGTTGCTCAGACTATTCCGAATGTGAAAGCACTTGTTGTGACCACTCCTCAAAAAGTAGCTCTAGCTGATGTTCGCAAATCCCTGAATTTTTGTCGAACAGTTGAGATGGAGGTTGTGGGTATTGTTGAGAATATGTCCGGTTTTGTCTGTCCCGAATGTAATGCAACAATTGATATCTTTAAGACCGGTGGCGGCGAAGAACTTGCCCGCGATTTTGATCTTCCATTTCTTGGTGCCGTGCCCATGGACCCCAAGGTTGTAATTGCCGGTGATGATGGTGTGCCGTACCTTTCTTCAGATGCAGACAGTCCCGCAACTGCGGCTTTTTCCAAAATTGTGGATTCTGTTGAACTTCGTTTACCACCAGTTATGGCGGCCCCAGCTCTGAATATGGCATCGACTGATTCCAGTTCATCTGATTGTGGTTGTGGCGGGAGTTGTAAGCCTGATACCTGCGATTGCTGATTCAGTAAAAGGTTCATCGACACAAACATGTACAGATGAACCACTGCTAAGGAACGGGAACGAAATAAGTTGAACATCTGTAATATGACAAACTTATTTCGTTTCCGTTCTTAAACTTTTTTGGCAGAGGATTCGGAGGAGTGAGTTCTACATAGATTAGTGTTCTTTCGGTCTGCAGCCTTTAACCTCTTTTTTACTAAAACCTATGTTTCTAAAACAAATTACTGTTGGATCGATGGGCGTGTGCTGTTATATCGTTGGCTGTTCCAAAACTTCCCTGTGTGCTGTAATTGATCCCGGTGGGGATGAAGACAAAATCCTCCAGGAAGTGAAGGATTCAGGACTTACCATCGATAGTATCATTGCTACCCATGGTCATCCTGATCATGTTTGCGGCAATAAAATACTGAAAGAAGCCAGTGGTGCTGATATTATTATGCACGAAGCTGATGCCGATTTTTTTGCCAAACCTGAAACACAGAACTATTTTTCCATGCTTGGTCTTGAGGCTTCGCCTCCCGTTGATCGCAAAGTGAAAGACGGAGAGAGTATTCGTGTTGGTGAAGAAGAGTTACTGGTGATTCATACTCCAGGGCATACTCCAGGCGGAATGTGTTTGTACTGTGCTCCTGATCTGATTACCGGAGATTCTCTGTTTGTCGGGGGAATCGGCAGGACTGATTTTCCAGGTGGCTCTCATGAAGAATTAATCACTGCTATCAAGGAAAAACTTTTAATCCTTCCCCCTGAGACCGTTGTCTGGCCGGGGCATGGTTATGGCGGCAGTCGCTCCACAATTGAAGAAGAGGCTCGCTCCAATCCCTATGTGATGTAAATTTCCTATGCGCGAAATAGTCTTAGGCACCGCAGGCCATGTTGACCATGGCAAAACCAGTTTTGTTCGTGCGCTCACCGGCATTGAGACCGACAGGCTCAAGGAGGAAAAGAGGCGCGGAATAACGATTGAGCTGGGTTTTGCCTATCTGGATCTTCCCTGTGGACATCGTCTTGGCATTGTTGATGTGCCGGGCCATGAAAAATTTGTCAAAAACATGGTTGCGGGTGTTGCCGGTATTGATATTGTCGCCTTCATCATTGCGGCCGATGAAGGGATCATGCCGCAGACCGAGGAACATTTTGAGATCTGTCGCCTGCTTGGTGTGAAGCAGGGAATCATCGTTATCACCAAAAAAGATATGGTGGATGAAGAGTGGCTGGAGATGGTCACTGAAGAGGTGCGGGAGTATTGCGAAGGCAGTTTTCTTGAAGATGCTCCCCTTGTCCATGTCTCATCAATCAGTGGTGAGGGGATTGATGACGTACGTGATCTTCTCGATTCTTTTGTTTCTTCCCAACAATTTAATGAAGTCTTTGGCCCCTTTCGTCTCCCCGTTGATCGGATCTTTGCCATAAAGGGTTTTGGTTCTGTTATCACCGGTACTTCCATGTCAGGACGTGTTGGAACAGGAGACGAACTCTGTTTTTATCCTGAAGATATGATTGCTAAAGTTCGTGGCATTCAGGTGCATTCTTCCGATGTTGAAACAGTTGAGGCTGGACACAGAACTGCTATTAATCTCCAAGGTGTGGATACCGCCGCAATAACGCGAGGCATGGTTGCTGCAACTCCTGGTAGTTTGTTGCCTGGATATATGCTGGACTGTGAGTTTCTCTATGTTGCATCGAATAAAAAAGCTCTGAAACATCGTGCCCGGGTTCGAGTCCATCTTGGCACCGCTGAGATCATGGGCAGGGTTTCTTTGCTTGATCGTGATTTGTTACAACCAGGAGATACAGCAGGCGTTCAAATTCTTCTTGAAGAACCTGTCGCTGTGTGGCCGGGAGATCGCTATGTGGTACGCTCCTATTCTCCGGTTGCTACCATTGGTGGTGGTGAGGTATTGGGAAATATGCCGCCCCGTAAGCGTAAACGATTGAATGATAGTGATCGCAGGAACAACGAAGCAACCTTTGATATTCTGTTTAGTGATAATGTAGAAGAAAAAATTCTTTTGTTTCTGAGGGAACGCGGTACACTTGGACTTAGCTTTGATGAACTTGCCGTACGTCTTGGAACATTCGGTAAGCAACTGAAAAAAATCATTACAGCACCGCTCTCTTCAAGAAAGATTGTAGTGGTTGATTCAACGACCCAGCGCTATCTCATTAAAAGTGTAAGTGATACAGTTGAGCAATTAATGCTTGCAGATCTTAAAAAATATCATGCGGCGTATCCTCTTCAGATTGGCTTGTCTAAAGAAGAGTTACGCTCGGGACTGGGCAGAAATGTAGATCAAAAGGTTTTCCATTTTTGTCTTGCAGAATTGCTCAAAAAAGAACAGGTCGTACAGGAAGATTCGGCAGTACGTCTGGCAACTCATCAGGTTGCTCTTCAGGCGGATGAGAAAAAACTCCAGAAAGATATTGAATCCTGGTACAGCGATAAAGGGTTAAAGACTCCAACCATACGTGAATCCATGGAGCAGTTCAGTGATTATCCTGAGTCTCTGGTGAAGGAGGTATTTTCCCTTCTCATGCGTGAAGAGAAATTGGTGAAAGTAAGTGAAAGCCTCTACTATGACGCAAATGCCATTGCAGATTTACAGGAAAAAGTTACAGATTTTATAGTTAAAGAAGGTGAGATTGATGCGCCACGATTTAAAAGCCTGACAGGACTTACCAGAAAATTTTCTATCCCTCTTCTGGAGTACTTTGATCGGATTAAGCTGACTATCCGAGTCGGTGACTTGCGAATATTAAGAAAACAACCATCGTGATCGGGCAGCGTATTGTGCCAATCAACATATCAATAAAGTTCGCATATTAGCTTTTCCGCCATTGTAAAAGGAGTACCTGGCTTGTGGTTTCGGTGATCCGAAATTCGTGGTCGATGCGAATGCCTGCCAGAGCGACACTCTTTTCCCCGGAAAGCAGAAGTGGGTAATTATTTCGTTCCATGGTGGAAATTTTTTGATCTGACAGAAACCGTGCAATCTTTTTTCTGCCAGGTGCTCCCAGCGGATGAAAATACTCACCCTCCCTGATTTGACGAAGATAAAGTGGAAACTTGATTGCATTGGCATCTACCACAAATGTTCCTGGAGATTCCAGCAGATCAGGGGAGAAGGCAATTTTTGTAATAGACAATGTATGGGCAAGCCCTGGCACAGGATAGATTCCGGGGCAGGGAATAGTGACTGGCGAAAACGTTTTGTGGACAACTCCTGAGCCTCGATATCCTTTTTTACTGGAGGGCCGATGAAAGAGAAGAGTATCTTTGTCTTTCACAGCTCGTAGCCCATCTGTGGTGGATCTCTTTTTGTTCATTGTTTGCAGCAAGTGTTAGCAGACTTTGAATTTTTTTAAATGATGGCTTCGAATGGAGTGTCCAGCAGATAGTATCAAAGATTCTTCGCTGGATGGCCACCGGCTGCTCTGTGAAGAGTGGGAGTGAAAGTGTCAATTTTCCAGGTTCTTTCTGGAGAACATCTGGAAGAATTGCTTCTGTTAATTGAGTAAGCAGGCTGTCTTCATCGCTTAAAATTGCGGCAGTCTGCAACAGAGTTTGTTGCATCGATGCATTATAATCACGTTCAAGGATTGGCAGCAGTTCGAGGCGGATTTTATTTCGGAGAAAGCGTGTGTCGAAGTTAGAACTATCCTGACAAAATGGAATGTGCTGCTCCTGAAGGTAGTGAAGTAACTTCTCTTTTGTTTCATACAGTAAAGGCCGGATAATGTGGCCACGCAGTTGGTTCATTCCACTAAGACCTGCACTTCCACTTCCGCGAATTAACCTCAGGAGAACTTCCTCGGCCTGATCATTGGCGGTGTGCCCGACTGCAATAGTGGTGGCTTTGTGTTTGATGCGAATATCTTCAAGTGCCCGGTAGCGAAGAGTTCGTGCAGCTTCCTCAAGGGAACACTTGCTTTTGTTTTTCTCACCTTGCACATCAACTACTACTGTTTCAAAATCAGCACAACAGATTCCAGCCTGCTCTTGAACCATTTTTTTTTCAGCATCAGTTTCGTCCGGGCGTAACCCATGATCTACGTATACAACAATCCGTCTGGTGGCAGGAAACAGTGCAGAGAGGATATGCAATAGAGCTATGGAATCAGCACCTCCTGAGACTCCGATGATGAGTGATGATTCATCTGATAGTAGAGAGGCGGAGACAATGATATTATGTATACGTTTTAGGAGTGGATTCATTCTCAACAATTATGTACATGTATCGGAAAATTAAGTTTCTGTGGGAATTGTTCTTATCTGATTTATCAGTTACCGAAAACCGAAAACCGAATACCGAATACCTTCTGCCCGCAGGGCATCATGTACTTGTATACCATAGAAAAGAAGCTTCTAACACTGGTGAACAGTGAGCGCCAGTATAAGTGCCCTGGTTTTTTTATATGACAACTTTTATTGAGTAAGGCACCAGAACATGATGCCCTGCGGGCAGTAGGTGTTAGGTGTTCGGTATTAGGTTTTCGGAAACAGACATAGGAACAATTCCCACAAAAACTTTGATTTTCCGATACATAAATATAAACCCTTATTGGCTATTTCCGGATACAGCGCATATGCCCCATTTATCATTGTCTGATCGTGTAAAAAAACATATTTGTGATCAATATCGATTGCCAAATGATAAGGTTGCGTCCATGTTACCAACATTTTTACAAACGTTACAGAGTCATATGCAAGAGTTGGAAAAGAGTGTGGAGAACGGTGAAATTCAAGGAATTGCCAAGGTCGGTCATAAGTTCAAAGGGGCGTTGTTAAACCTTGGGCTTGAAGAGATCGCTGAAATTGCCCTGCGTATTGAAACTGAAGGAAATGCAAACAATCAGGGAATTGATTATCTTGAGCTTACGATGGAACTTAAAGAGCACTTAAAAGAAATTCTGTAAGATATATAAGTAGGCAGGGTAACCTGAAATGCTCTTAAATAGCTTGCAGCTTTTCCATGAGCCTCACATGTATGTTATCAAAGCCTCCGTTGGACAGAATGGCTACCACATCATTTTCCTGAAGGATTGGAAGCAACTTTTCAAGAATAGTATCTGTGTCCGGGCAGGATTCAGCATGGAGTCCACGTTTGTTAAGATCCATGGCAAGTTTTCTGGAAGAGAATAACTCGTCTGAAGCCACGTTATCCAGGGGAACCGGCTCACGGATAAAGATTAGTTCGGATGAGTCGAAGCAATTGATATAATCCTTTTGGAAAATGGAACGTCGTGATGAATTGGTGCGTGGTTCAAAAACAGTTATCAGGCGTTGTCCGGCATAGGCATCTTTTAGTGCTTTTAATGTTTCCTTGACAGCAGTGGGATGATGGGCAAAATCGTCTATTACGGTTACTTTATTCACAATACCACGTACTTCCTGGCGTCGTTTAATGCCGCCAAAGTGGCTCAAACCTTCATTTATAACTTTGGGAGCAACACCTATGCGGTGTAATACTGCAGCAACAGCGAGAGAGTTTAAACAATTATGAGTTCCGGGTAATTGTACTGCAAGCTCCGCCCATTCTTTGCCACGCTGCCTTACTTTAAAATGAGTCATTCCACCATCTGCACGAACATCATGTAGTGACCAGTCCAGCGTATTACTTTGTCCGTATCCCTGTACTTCACAAGGGGCGTCCTGCACAACTTCAGCAACATTTTGGTCATCAAGGTGAGCAATAATTAAACCATCCTCTGGAAGCAGTGAAACAAACTTTTTAAAAGATCGTTTGATTGCATCAAGATCATCAAAGATATCAGCATGATCAAATTCCACTGAAGTGATGATTGCAATATCCGGGCGATAGTGGAGGAATTTTGATTCCTTGTCAAAAAAAGCGGTGTCATACTCATCACCTTCAGAAACAAAATATTCACCCTTGCCTATGCGAAAGTTTGCGTTAAAATCTCGTACTATTCCACCGATCATGAAAGTGGGGTCAAGTTTTGCTCTGTTGAGGCATGAGGCGAGAATTGATGCCGTTGTGGTTTTGCCGTGGGTTCCGGTGATCACAAGAGAAGTTCGCGATTGTATGAAAAAGTGAGCAAGAGCCTGCGGGAAAGAAAGATATGGGATTTTGGCTTCAGCTAAGGCCTGTGCCTCGGGATTAATTCTGGTAATGACATTTCCCACAATGACAAGATCCGGGCGAGGTTCCAGATTCTGCGCACCGTAACCATCACAAGCCTGAATACCAATTGCTTCAAGAAAAAGAGACATGGGTGGATAGACCGCTTTGTCGGAACCGGTGATGTCATATCCTGAGCTTTTTAACATCCCGGCAAGGGCTGCCATGCCTGTTCCGCATATTCCCATGATATGGATGTGACGAATGTTTTCCGGTGCGTGGTTTAATTCAGTGAGCAGTTCCATCAGGATTTTTCCACAGTTTCTTTTATTGTTTCAAAGATTTTTGGAAATCCAGTTTCAAAGCTGACTGGAGTAAGCCTGCCCACTTCAATAAATTTGATAGCGATCTCTTTGGATACCTTCAGGATGACTTCGTCTGCAATTTTTTTGTCTTTATTGTCCATAATAATTTTTGATTGTGATGTTTTTGAAGTGCATTTAAAAAAAGTAATGGCTTAAAAAATAAATTGGTTCAGGTGCTGCATGATGGTGCCTGAACCAATTTAAAAATGTCCCTGTTGGTTGAAGAAGGCCAATTCCATTGTGCCAACAGGGACAGAACTCCAACAAAAATAACCGTTCAAGCCATTCCTGTGGAGTTTAAAACGGAAATAGCACGGAAATAGGGCGGAAATAGGGGACAGACCACGATTGTTTTATGATTGGGGCTGTCCTTGTTTTCTATTCTCTCAAGAACATCTACTAGATTTCGTCAATTTTGTCGCACACCAATGAAGAATGTCGAAATATTCTCTCGTGTGATTTCACCCGAAACACAAGTAACAAACCAATATTACACAGTTTAACTTTTTATTGTTGATTGGCACAATCCTTGTAATAAAGAGAGTACATAGTTTAACAACAAGGTGTAAAACCTTAAAACACAGCTACCTCAGGAGGTACACAATGAAAATGACAAAACTTCTCACCACCGCAATGATTCTTGGAACAATTACCTTTAGCACCGGTTTGATTCTGGCTGGAAATGTTTCTGCCAGAGGGCCTATTCCCATGGCTAGCTTTGATACTAATGGAGATGGTAGCATTACAGAGCAGGAACTTAATGATGCCCGTGCAAAACATCAGGAAAAAATGAAGGCTAGTGGCCGAAGGGGAGCAGGTATGGTTTCTGCACCATCCTTTGCTGCTATTGATACAGACAAGGACGGCAAGCTATCTGTCGAGGAGATCAAAACCATGCAGGCGAAACAACAGGCAAACCGTGGTAAAGGTAAAAGTAAAGGTAACGGTAAAGGTAACGGTAAAGGTAGCGGTAACGGCGGAAACAGAAATTAAAATCATGATACTTTAAACTGTTAGCATAAAGGCAAAGGGGCTTGATGGTCCCTTTGTCTTCCCTGTTAAAATAGGGGACACTGCCCATTACCCACATCTTTTATTGAAATGTTCTAATTGGGTCTGTCCCGGTTTGTTCGCATTTCCTCAACGTTTAATGTGTCTGTTAAGTCCATGAACGGGAAAAGTCTTCGACAGGAAAGATGACAGGGGTACCATTTCTATATTCAATCTCTACATGAACATCATAAACCGCATGGATAACATTCGGTGTCACGCATTCTTGCCCGCCATGAGCAAATATCTGACCGTCTTTTAGAAAAATATATTTATCGGCAAAACGCAAAGCAGTGTTGAGGTCGTGCATTGTCATTACAGCAGTCACACTATGTCCTTTTACGATATTCTTTATCGCATGTAAAATCTCCAGCTGATTCTTCAAGTCGAGGCTCGACGTTGGTTCATCAAGGAGAAGGACTTTTGGCTCCTGAACGAGGGCACGAGCGATTGATACCTTTTGTAATTCGCCGCCACTGAGTTGATCGATACATCTGAGTGAGAGATGTTGCAGGGAAAGCATCTTGATGGCCGAGGCAACAATACGTACATCGTTATCTCCGACTCTCCATTTTATATACGGTTTGCGGCCCATGAGGATGGTATCAAATACGGTGAGACGAGCGGCCTCAACCCGTTGTGGAACGTAGCCGAGGAGTTTTGCTATTTCATCAGAGTTAAGCTTGAAGACATCCTGCTCACTGATGATGACTGAGCCGGATGTGGGTCTGTGGATTGCGTTCAAACATTTTAAGAGGGTTGTTTTTCCGGCTCCGTTAGGACCTAGAATGGCAAGGAGTTCACCTTTTTCCACCTGAAAATCAATGTCCCTGAGCACTGCATGACCATTATATTTAAAATCGATACCGTTTACCTGTAGATTCATTATTATCTCCTGCGGATAATAAGCCAAATAAAGATCGGAGCACCAAGAAAGGCCGTAAGTATTGAAACCGGAAGTACATTAGGTGCAAGGATGAGTCGCGCCGCGGTATCGGCTGCCACTAGCAGGGCTCCACCCACGATGCATGAACCGGGAAGCAGGAAACGGTAGTCGTCTCCAATTATTCTTCTTACGATATGGGGGCAGACAAGACCAATAAATCCGATGATGCCGAGGAGTGACACAATCACCGCAGTCACCAGAGAGGAAATCAGCATCCCGACAATGCGTATTCGCTCAACTTTGACGCCAAGTCCCTTGGCGGTTTCATCACCCGCTTCAATTGCATTAAAATTCCACCGATTCACTGTAAACCAGAGAAAGGAAACTATGGTGACAATGCTGATAATAAGGACATCTTGCCAGGACGCCCTTGCCACATCGCCAAAGGTCCAGAAGACCATGGCGGCAAGCTGCATATCGTCTGCAAAATACTGGAGAAACATCGTGCCCGCCGTGAAAAGAGAACCTAAGGCAACTCCCGTCAGTACCATGATCTCCGGTGTTGCTTGACGGAGTCTGGAAACACCAATAATGACAAAAGTAGCCACCATGCTAAAGGCAAAGGCTATAGCCGTGGTCAAATATGGACTATTAAGAGTCACAGCACCAACATTAGAACTGGCCATAGTACCATGATCCAGTATCATAACGGAAAATGCCGCCCCAAAGGCTGCTGCGTGAGAAATTCCGAGGGTAAAGGGAGAACCCAGGGGATTACGTAAGACGGCTTGCATAACTGCCCCGCAAATTGCAAGTCCTGCTCCGGCGACTACAGCGGTGACCGCCTGCGGGAGTCGTATATTCCATATTATCAGATCAAATTGTTTTGAGACCGTCTGACCAAACAAGGTGGATATGACGTCGGTAGCGGAAATGGATACCGGTCCCGTGCCTATCGAAAAGATGAGGAGTATGGCGGTAACCAACAGACTCAACAGAAGAAAGGCAACTTTGGCTTGAATATGTTTTGAATATTCGGCAGGTATTTCGCCGTCATGAAAGTGCATCTTTAATGCAACTCTATTTTCTCAAAAGCGATGCTGCCAAATGCAGTATCCATGTGAGAGAATACCGGTTTACCAACGAGGAACGAGTAGATCTCATCGGCCTTCACCTTGGGGTCAACATCGGCGAACCGCTCAGGATAGAGCACCTTGCCGACATAAAAGGCATTGGCTAAAATAGAGCCATAATTTCTTGTGTACCAGTTGTATGGAAGCAGGCTGTAGATCTTGCCATTTTGGACGGCGGTGAGGCCCTGATAGGCTGGTTCAATCGTGAGTTCGTTGATTGCACCAGCGTTTTTCCCTAGCTGTGTGGTGGCGAGATCGATGAAAATAACCTCCGGGTTCCAGGATATGATCTGCTCTTTGGAGACATTGGTGTGTTGGAGGGGCTTTCCTGCATCCTCCGGTGGACAGGCAATATTTTTCGCATTCACAAAACGAAATGGGGGGTAGGCGGGCTCAGTGGATTGAAAACCATGGGGACCTTTTTTTGCTACCCCGCCAATATAGCAGGAACGACGTTGGTCTTCCGGGATATTTGCAGTTCTACTTTCAAGATCAGAGATGGTCTTTTCAAAAAATGCCTCTACTTGCTTTGCTCGATCTTGATGGCCGATGACCTCCGCCATCATGTTGAGAGAATCATATATTTTCTGCCGCTCTGAAGCCAAATTTCCATAGACCAAACAAATGACGGGTATACCCGTTTTGGCTTGTAGCTCATCAGGGTCATAGCCCATATTTTTGAAGGTCTTGAAGATGACCTGCGGTTGTGGATTGAGTCCTAAAATCAATTCCGGGTTATCAAATCCTCTGAATTCTCCAAAAAGAGGGAGCTTCTTCAATTGAGGGTTAGCGATGGCGTATGGCCGAGCGTCAAACTTGTTTATTCTCTTCTCAATGCTGTCAACTCCAACAACCAGGTCTTGTCCTTCAAGATAGATGAGATACCGTAAACAGCCGGGCCCGGAACAGATGACCTTGTCAACGGAGGTAGGGATTTCGACACTCCTGCCCGCCATATCCGTAATTGTTCGAGTTTCACTTGCCGATACAGGAAGGATGAAACAGAAACTGAAAAGAATTGAAAAAATATTTATTTTCCACATAATTACATTCCTCTACTCATTGCCTATTTGAAATTTTACTTGAAGAGTATTAAGTCGATTAGTGTTACGTTTTTTCGTTTCGTGATGCTATGCGGAAAGTATCAGCCCGACAAGTAATTGTCAACACAAAACATAACACGTGTTGTTGCTTTGTGTTACTTGTGGGGGAGGAGGGAAATGGGGGAGGTCACGATTGTTTTGTTGTTTTTACGACAACTGAAAATTGGACATCAAACGGTAGTGGTGACTATACATAGCTCTAACGTGCTGGACTCTACTGTTACCACCGGCTAAGAACGGGTGCAATACAATAAAGTGATACGTTTTACATATTGTTAATCTGTTGATTTAAAGCACTAATTTAAAAATCGAATATCGACATTCGATATCCAAATAACGTCTGTTGGTGTGCAATGATTTCGTTCATTATTTTTCACTTTATTGTATTGCACCCTTTTCTAATTCAAATAAGTTGTTCCTGCCATTTGCCAAGTGCTGCCATTGATATTTCCTTTCGTTTTTCTCCTCGTAGTTTTTTTGGTACTTTTTTTTCCCAGGCAGGGAACAGCCCAAAATTCACATTTGAAGGTTGGAAATGTTCGGGGTCAGTTTGTGTAAGGTGGCCAATAAGTGCGCCGAGCGCTGTTTCAGGTGGTGGCGGCACCACAGTTTTTCCGAGAAGAGTACGAGCAGCATTTAACCCTGCAAGCATCCCCATGGCAGTTGATTCAACATAGCCTTCCACTCCGGAAAGTTGTCCGGCAAGATAGATATTTGCTGCTTTTTTCAGCTGCAGACTGGGTTGCAGAAGTTCTGGGGCACAGACAAAGGTGTTGCGGTGAATTGATCCGAGCCGGATAAAATCAACATTTTCCATCCCTGGAATCATTCTGAAAATACGTTTTTGCTCCGGATAGGTGAGTTTTGTCTGGAAACCAACAAGGTTATAGAGAGTACCTTCTTTGTTTTCCATACGTAATTGCACAGCAGCATATGGGTCTTTTCCGGTTCTGGGATTTCTGAGTCCTACAGGTTTCATTGGCCCGTAGCGCAGCGTGTCTTCACCTCTTTCGCACATAACTTCAATGGGCAGGCAGCCTTCAAAATATTTTTCTTCTTCAAATTCCTTTAGTGGAACGGTACCTGCTTCACTTAGGGCATGAATAAATGCAAGATACTGCTCTTTATCCATGGGACAATTCAAGTAATCTCCAGGGCCATCCTGCCAGCGCGATTTAGAATAGATAATATCCATATCAAGTGATTCTTCAGAAACAATCGGGGCGATGGCATCATAAAAGGCAAGCCGCTCACGACCGGTTATTTTCACTAAGGATTCTACCATGGCTTCTGAAGTGAGTGGGCCGGTGGCAAGGATGACAGGTGTGTCGGAATCCAGCTCAAGTTCAGTCTGTTCCTCATTAATGATTGTTATGAGCGGATGCTGCTTGATTTTTGCTGTCACTTTTGCCGCAAAGTCATCACGGTTAACTGCCAGTGCCTGACCTGCCGGCACCGCTGTCTCATCAGCAATTTTAATAAGAAGTGAACCAAGAATCCGCATCTCTTCTTTTAATAATCCAACAGCAGATGTTGGGGCATTGGAACGAAGTGAATTACTGCATACCAGTTCGGCAAGTGACGGTGAATGATGTGCCGGGCTGAATGTATGCGGTTTCATCTCATAAAGATGAACAGGAATGTTTTGCTTTGCAACCTGCCATGCGGCTTCGCAACCGGCAAGTCCGCCTCCGATAATCTTAATGTGTTGTATTGTCATGAAAATAGAGTGTACCTTTTACGGTTTTTGTATGATAACGGGGAGCTTGCGCCGTCCCCATTGCAATGCTTCTGAGTGGGAGTTAAAATAGAGATCAATTCTGTTTGGTCCTTTGATGGCGCCTCCACGATCTTCCACCACTCCCCATCCCCATCCGGGGACGTGCATTCTGGTTCCAAAAGGATAATATTTAGTGTCGGCGGCAATGGTGCCATCTTCTGGAAGAAAATACCAGGGGAATAATACTATACGAGTTGGAATCATCCATGGTCTGTATAAAGAGTCCATGGAGAAGAACCCCTCTTCAGGTTCTTCAGGATAGGAGCCGCTGGCGGTCTGCCCGGTATAGTCTCGTCCTTTTCCTTTGCCTGCGCTGACATAGCGGTTCCAGAAATCGAGTTTCATGTAGGTCCAACTGCCGCGTTCCCAGGAACAGCATTTGGAACATCCGCAATATGCCGTAGTTTCCATAGTGCGGCTGACAGGTGGTTTGGCACAGCTGCTACAGAGGAAGCTCAGGAAGAGAATAAAAAACAGAAGGATCAGTTGAGTATTTTTTTTCTGCATCAGGAACGATGAAACCATTTTTTAATATCCTTTGTTGAAAAGTTTTTCAGAACCGGCCGACCATGGGGGCAATGAGAAAAGAGATCTGCTTGAGCCATATTGTCAAGAAGAGCTTCAATTTCTTCAGTTGGCAGGTTGTCACCAGCCTTTACAGCAGCTTTACAGGCCATGGAAGCAAGAACATCTTCAAGGAGTGATCCGTCTCGTTTGTTGCTGGAAGAGCTGTCAAACTGTTCAAGGATATCAAGGAAAAGTTCAGTGGGAGCTATATGTCCGCCGAGTGCAGGGATTGCAGAGATGACATAGGAGTTGCCGCCAAATTCTCTCACAGTAAAACCCATTTTTTCAATTTCTTCGCCATATTGCTCAACTTTGTGCAAATCTGCCATTGAAAGTTCGACGGTTTCGGGGAAAAGGAGGGTTTGGCGGGCAATAGTACCATGGAGAAATTGTTTTTTTAGTTTTTCAAAAAGAAGACGTTCATGGGCTGCGTGCTGATCAATCACTACTATACCATCTCTCGATTGGCAGAAGATATAGAGTTTATCGTATTGACCTATGATTTTCAGACCATGGCCTTTTGTCTGTTCCTCGTTAAATACTGACAGCGGGGTGGTGGGTTCTGTTTTGTTGATTTGCCGTGGAGGGACGGGTACAGGTTCCTGCCTGTGGGTTGGTTCTCGGGTTTGTGTTTGACCGGGATAATCTCCCGGTAGCGGCTGTGTTGTTTCACTTTGTGTTGTCTCCATTTCTTGCACTAGGGGAGACGGCAAGTCGCGTGTCTTTTCTCTCTCATTATAACTTGTACTTTCTGTAGAGGGTGGCTTGCGGAAAACACTCTGCAATGTTCGCTGATATTCAGACATCCCCTGTTGGATTGCCCGTACAATAAGCTGATGAATATCACGACTGCTCCTGAAACGAACTTCCTGCTTGGTCGGATGAACATTTACATCCACCTCGGCAGGATCAAGATGCAAGTGCAGAAGCCCGGCAGGGCTATGGTGTTTCATAAGAAACCCGCGTAGTCCCTCAGCTGCACCGTGGATTAACATTCTATCTTTAACCGACCGGCCGTTGACCAGAATTTTGATGCGTGATGACCCTTTCACAGGGTGATCGGGCGGAACCAGGAATCCGGAAAGATGAGGTAGGGGACTTCCCTTTTCAGAATGATCGATTTCAATAAATGAACCTGAATAATGTAAAATAGAGGCAAGGCGTTGTTTTAGATTTTGATGTGAATCAAGTGATAAGGTTTGTTTGCCATCAATCCGAAGAGTAAAGCTGACTTCAGGAGCTGCAAGACTATAATTTTTTACAACCTCGTCAATATGACCAAGTTCTGTACGTTTGGTGCGAAGGAATTTTCTGCGTGCCGGGGTGTTGCCAAAGAGGTTTTTAATTTCAATAATGGTACCCTGTGCACACCCTGATTCATGTACCTTGTACAGCTTTCCATAATTGAGAATGGCTGTGGTGCCAAGATCTGCTGACTGGTGCCGTGAGGTGATACTCATACGTGAAACTGAAGAAATGGAAGGAATAGCCTCTCCGCGAAATCCTAAAGAGTTTATTGTTTCAAGATCCTGATCATCGAGTATTTTTGACGTGCCATGGCGCTCCAGGCAGAGGAGTACGTCATCCTCGTCCATGCCTTCGCCATTATCGATGATCCGAATCAGTCGCGTTCCACCGCCTTCAATTTCAATATCAATCCTGTCAGCTCCGGCATCGAGACTGTTTTCAATGAGTTCTTTTACAACTGAAGCAGGGCGCTCAACTACTTCACCTGCGGCTATGCGGTTGGCTAGTTGTTCAGGAAGGACACGGATTTTTGACATATGGTGGTTATTTATAAGTTAAGGGCTCGGTTCTTGCCGAGCCCTAAGTATATTTATACAATCCAGTTTACCGGGGTTGAGGCTTCATGGTAAGCTGTCTAAATACCAGTTTTCTTTACTGAGAATTAATATACCAGTTTTTTAACGTTTACTTTAGTTTTTTTTGAACCCCATGCCTGTTCATTAAAGAAAAAACTTGTTGCCAAATGGGCTAGGATGAATCTGTGCATAGCAGTGATTTGAAAACATTATCAGGATGAAGAGCATTCATTTAGTAGTTTTTGGAAAAATGCTGGTAATACTAAAGAGTATCATATTATATATATTGTCGTGAAAACGAGCCGTCTATTGTATACATATAAAAAGCTGCTCAATCTTCGGTTAAGGTGAAAATCTGTCAAGTGTCGCATTGTTGAGAAACTTGACCGTTCTTCTATTTTCTGTCTTCTGGTTTCTGGCTTCTGATAACGTGCCCCCACTTAAAAAGAAAAGCTCAGTTCGTCCTGAGAATAAACCCAAAAAGGTTTATAAAAAACCATATAACGAAAAGCATATAATTGGTTTTTTGTTTTCCATAAGTATCAGTTTAACCCTCTTTCTTGGTAGTCTTCTACTTATTCTTTCTCTGTTAAAAGTCCCTGATATCAGAACCATTGCGGAGTATCAACCTGCTCAAGCCTCGGAAATCCTTGATCGTAACGGGAATGTTATAGAACGGATTTTTGCTGAAAATCGTACAGTTGTTCCTCTGTCAGCGATGCCTGTGTATCTCCCGCAAGCTTTTGTTGCCGCAGAAGACAGCCGCTTTTATACGCATCCAGGCCTTGATTTATGGTCGGTTTTTCGAGCAGCCATTAATAATATTCGTAGTGGACGACGAGGGCAGGGAGGCTCAACAATTACCCAACAGGTGGCACGTTCTCTGCTTCTTACTCCAGAGAAAACCTATCTGCGTAAATTTAAGGAGGCTATTCTTGCCTGGCGAATTGATACGCTTCTCAGCAAGGATGATATTCTCCATATTTATCTCAATCAGATTTATCTTGGTAACGGTGCCTATGGTGTGGAGGCTGCCGCACAGGTCTATTTTGGAAAGAATGCCCGGAATCTAAGTCTTGGAGAGGTTGCCATTCTTGCCGGGCTTCCTCAGGCTCCGAGCCGATATTCTCCCGATCGTAATTTGAGTGCTGCACGAGCCAGGCAGCGTTATGTGTTGAATCGTATGGTGGTGAATGAATATGTGAACGAGGAGGCCGCCAGATCCGCCTATAACAGCCCTGTAAGAATTGTTGAAAACACTCTTAACAAGAGGGCTGTAAATGGCTATTTTGTGCAACTGGTGAGAAAACAGGCAGAAAAGATTTTGGGTAGATCACTGAACAGGGCAGGTGTTCGGATTCGAACCACCATGGATGCTGCACAACAAAAACAGGCTGCTGATGCTCTTATGAATGGTATCCAGGCATCTTTTCCAGGGGATAAAAAAATACAGGGAGCTATTATATCACTTGATGCTTGTAATGGTCGAGTCAGAGCGTTGGTCGGGGGACGGGATTTTAACATAAGTGCTTTTGATCGTAGTACTCAGGCCAGACGATCTGCCGGATCTCTCTTTAAACCTTTATTGTATGCTGCTGCTTTTGAAGATGGCTACACGCCGGATTCAACATTGTTCGATTCACCGCTTTCCATTGTTGGTCATAATGGGAAAAAATGGAAACCAAAGAATTTTACAGGAAAACATTATGGGGAAACCTCACTGCGTGAAGCACTTGTATTTTCACGAAATATCATAGCGATTAAGTTGCTCCGAAAAATTGGTGTGAAAAGAGTTCAGGCAATTGCGGAAAGGTTTGGGATCAGGCCACCTGTAACTGCGGATCTTTCTTTAGCTCTTGGTACTACGGGTGTTTCACTTCTTGAGATTACAGCTGCGTATTCTCCTTTTGTCTGCGAGGGGAAGTATTATTCTCCAACCCTGATCAGCAGTATAGATTCCAATGATGGTAAAAAGATTTTTCGGGCAAAACCCATTGCGAGGCAGGTTGTGCAAAAACCTGTTGCAAATACAATGAAGAATCTTCTTGGTGAGGTTATTCAGAGGGGAACCGGGAAACGTGCTGCAGGGCTTACGGGTTTAACTGGAGGGAAAACAGGCACCACCAATAAAAATAGAGATGCCTGGTTTGTCGGGTTTTCAGGACAGCGCGTTAGCGGAGTATGGTTGGGCTATGATGATAACAAGAGTATGGGAAAAGGAAAGAGTGGAGGAGTTGTAGCGGCACCTATCTGGCGTGATTTTAATGTGTCGGAAAAATAAAATTTCTGGGGAAATTTTTCCGATATAAGTTGTCAGTTGTCATCAACAATGGGCATCATGTTCCTTTTGCCGAAGAGAATATTGGATAGGGATTCAAGCTGTAATATTAAAACGTTCCTTGAGTTTCTTGTATGAGACGAGCGTTTCCTGACGTTCTGATGGGGTAAGAAACGATTCCAGTTTAGTTTTAAGGATGATTGGATTCATTTCAGAATCAATGGCAATAACACCTTCCATAATTATTTTTTGCAGCAGGAGCTCCTGATTGGTTCGTTCCCGCAGAAATGCAGCAAAGGGAAGCATAAAGAAATTAGCACAGACAATACCATACAGAGTTGAGGTGAGGGCAATTGGCACAGCTTGCAGGATAATAGAGGTGTCCCCGATACCACCAAGCATGGAGATCAGACCAACAACGCTCCCTGCGATTCCAAAGGCCGGGAAAAAGTCAGCAATGGTTCGCAGCACACGTTCTGAATCTTCACGCCTCATTTTAAAGAAATAAATTTCAGTATTTAAAATATCTCTTATTTGATCAGATCTGTAGCCATCAACAAGGCAGCCAAGTGCTCTTCTCAGAAACAGGACCGAGGTTTCAGTTTCCTCCTCCTGAAGTGAGAGAATACCTTCAATTCTTGATTTAATAGATAAATCTATGAGGATTTGGACAATCTCCGTTTCTTTCTTGATCTTCTTTTTATAATTGGTACGCAATACTTTGACTACAATTCCCAACTGTTCAGTTTTAAAGCTTAAGAATGCTGCACCAAATGTTCCACCAAAAACAATAAGCAGCCCCGATATGTTAAAATAGAGACTGAGATTACCATTGATGATAAATCCCAAACAAAAAATACAAACGAACAGGAAGAGACCGAGAAAATTTCTATATTTCATGGCTGGTACACACTATAAAAGGTTTTTGACAGTGGCTTTTGCTGCAGGAGCCAGACGTTTGGAAATAATAATTTCCACACGTCGGTTTACCTCCCGATTGCTCACATTGGTATTAGGCCTGCGGGGACGATTGGAACCGAAACCGGAGACGATGAATTGTTTTGAATCCATTCCCATTTCATCAATGAGAAATCGAGCGACACTACTTGCCCGAACAACGGAGAGCTCCCAGTTAGAGGCAAACCGGGAAGAATGCATTGGTTGATTGTCTGTATGGCCAATGACGTTGACCATATATGGAGTGTCTTTAATAATTTCAGCGATTCTGCTGAGAGAGTTTCTGGCTTTGCCGGAAAGCTCTGCCTGTCCGGTAAAAAAGAGAAGGTCTCCGGTGAGGATGATACGCATGGTTTTGTCAGGAACCACTTCAATTGAGGCAAATTTGCTGAGTTTCTTTTCTGAGAGTATTTGCCGGCTCATGTCATACATATCGCTAAATGTATCTGATTGACGAAATTCAGGAATAGACTGTTTGGCAATGCTTACGGGAGCAGGTTCTATCCTATCTGTCTGGGGCGGTTTGGCAGATATGGAATCTTCCTGTGACTGCTTTTGTTCTTGCGTCTCATTTGTATTTGAAAGAGTACTTGAGGTTTTTGGTTCCGGTTCAACAAAGACCACCTGGTCGCGGAACAGGCCATCAATATCCAGGTTATCAACATGTACCTTTTGAACTTTTTTGACAGTCTTTGAGTTTATGGGAGGTGTGTCTTCTTTAAATGGGATTATTGGAACGATAATACTGTTATCTGTTAAGAAATCAATGGAGTCGATGGTGCTTCCACCTATAATTTCCGGTGTACCACTCACAAGAAATTCTTTATGAGATGCTTGATAGACAAACATGGAAAGAAAGAGAATGAACATGGTCATCATGAGATCCGACCAGGCAACAGACCAGTGGAGGGGGCGTGGGGTACGCTCACGGTAGAACGAATCTTCAATAACGAAACTATTCACATTAAAAGCTATTCCCGAAGAGTTTTGCGGTATATAAACAGGTGTCGGCTCTTCAGCAGCGGTTGCCGAATCAGGGTTAAGTGATGTTTCTGTGGGTAGCTCTGGCTGCTGGGTCATGGGCGATTAGTTTATAGTCACATGTGGATAGATGGAGTTGCCTCTTGAATGTACTCTGTATCGGAAGAACAATTGAAAATCAAAAGGGATTTTTACTTTTTAGTCCGGATAGAATTTTGAAAATTCACCGAATGGGGGCAGCGTTGATTATAAAGTCCGGTTTCCAATGATTAGTGTAACGCTCAATATCATTTTTATCGGAAATGCTCATTTTTTTTGAGTTTGGCTAGAGGATTTCAATGTCTTTAGAACCGCATTTATTGAAATAATGAACGAATGCTCCACCGATTAACCCGGAACCACCTACAATGCCACCTCTTATTTTTTTGCTTTGCTGTTTCATAAAAATTTGAATAAAAATGAGTAAAGTTGTATTCTCTGATGGAGGGATATGATTCATATTACTGTATTTGTTGCTTCTCTTTTGCTATATCGAATACAACTTTCAAACACAAGGAGACTCTGTGTCTCTGCTGCATGGCCTAAAAGAATTGTATCGTACTATGTAATTGTTTTTTCAGGAACACCGAACACCGAACACCGACACTATTCAGAGGGATTAAAGTGACAACAAAAATCGAAGAGTTTTTTAATGAAGATATCAAGTTACCTTCACCTCCAGGGGTGGCACTAAAAATTCTGGAAGCAGTGCGTCAGGAGGAAAACTCCTTTGATGATATAGCCAGGATTATTATGGTGGATCCGGCTCTCACGGCACGTATCTTGAGAGTTGCAAATTCCTCACTTTTTGGACTGCCCAATCCCGTTGAATCACTCAGCCAGGCTACAGCTTTAATAGGTACCAACGCTTTGAAGAATATTGCGTTATCCTTTGTAATTGTCCAGGATTTTCAGGATGTTCCTCAAGGAAGTTTTGACCTGACTCTTTTTTGGAAAAGATCCATAACCACAGCTGTAGCTGCAGAAACATTAGCAGGAGCTGTTGGGGTGAACGATAGTGATATTTTTGTTTCCGGTTTATTGCAGGATATTGGGACCCTCGTTTTATACCTTGTTGATTCGGATAACTTCGCTGCTCTCCTTGATGATAAACGGGTAAATAATATATCTGCCTGTGAAGCTGAAAAGAAACAATACGATTTTGATCATACTGATGTCAGCTATCATTTGCTCTCGACTTGGGGGTTACCGGAAGAAATGTGCCAAACGATCCGGATTCATCATTCAGAAGTGAAAAAAAATATCTGTAATGAATCTGCTGTTCTTTTAGGTATCGCAAATAAGATTTCAGCAATCTACCACGGAATGAACAGTGGTACTCTATCAAAGGATGTGCATTGCATTTTAGAAGATGGCTATGGTCTCTCCCCAGAACAGGTAGCTGAACTTATTGATATTGTCGGTGACAAAAGCAGAGAAATCCTGGAGCTGTTTACAATAGATCCCGGTGACATCAAACCTTTTTCTCAAATAATGCAGGAAGCCAACGAGGAACTTGGTCGTCTGAATTTGTCCTATGCTCAGGTTGTCCTGGAATTAAAACAATCAAAACTGAATGCTGACAAACTTGCATTGGAGTTAAAACTAGCCAATGATCGTTTACGTGACCTTGCTTATCGTGATGCGCTGACAGGCCTGTTTAATCACAGGTATTTTAAGGATATTATGGAATCGGAACTGGAACGGGCAGCTCGCTATAAGAACCCTCTTTCTCTTGTGTTGATTGATATTGATTTTTTTAAAAAGGTTAATGATACTTTTGGACACCAGGCGGGAGACTATGTTTTGCGTGAAGTTGCAGACACTTTTATTAAGTTGTTGAGAAGTTGTGATATTGTCGCACGCTATGGTGGAGAAGAGTTTGCTGTTATTCTTCCCGAAACGACAGCTTGTTCAGCAAGGATTTTGTCCCAGAGAGTGCGACGTGGCATTGAGCAGCTGGAAATACATTATAAAGCAGATACTATTTCCATTACCATCAGTTGCGGTATTGCCAGTTGTGACTTTACAAATACGAAAATGACACTTGAAGATTTTATTAAACAGAGCGACCAGGCCTTATACAGGGCAAAAAGAAATGGCAGGAACAGAGTGGAAATGTAGGTCAGTAAAGGTTTTTGGACATATTTGACAAGAAGTATAGTTAAGGAAATACCCAAAAAAAACAATCCTTTCTATTTGCTGTGCTCTCCGCATTTTCCCTGTCAACCCTCCCAACTTTACTTGCCCCGCTATATGCCAGGAGAATGATCTGAGTCTTCTTTCCTAAAACGAACTTCTGGATATAGAGGTTATCTCAGGGGATGGGGTATCCGAGAAAGCAGCCAATATCCCAGCGGCAATCTTTGTCATTATTCAGGAAAGCTGCACCGAAACAGTGTTCAGAGTATTCCTGAAGCGCTGTGTATGGTTCCGGGTATGTATGTGTATCAGATAGATGCCAATAAATGGGCAGTAAGTCCGCGAGGCTTTGCTTCCAAATTGTCTAATAAGACGCTGGTCATGATTGATGAGATTGACCGCTCTGGAAATCTGCGCATTCATTGAAATCAGGCAGTGCGAATTCTGGTGTAACACATCTTTCCGCTCTTTGCATGCAACTGGAGACTTCAGGCAAGGAAAATGAAGTAGTAAATCCAATACAGACCACCCGAAATATTGAGGTGGAATTTAATACAGTTGTGGTGGAATTGGAGCAGATTGTATCGAACTAGGGAGTGGTATTCTGACAAAAATATACAGTAAGAAAATTTGACTTTCTTCATCCAAACTTATACACTTTTTATAGAATAAGTGTTTTCTACTCTGCACCTATACCTGAAAATAAGCTATCTATTACTGATAACCGAATATGAAACGTATCTATCGAAAGTCCATTCTATCACTGTTTGCTCTTTCTCTCTGCATTCACTGTTATCCGGAATCGGTAAATGCTTCGGCAATGGTTGCTGATGAATATTTTGATATGGATATTGCACAACTGATGCAAATAACAATCACTTCAGTTTCCAGGAAACCACAAAATCTCTCAGATAGTGCGGCTGCTGTTTTTGTTATTACCCAGGATGACATACATCGTTCCGGCGTGACTTCAATCCCCGAGGCCTTGCGTATGGCACCGGGTTTACAGGTAGCACGTGTTGATTCTAATAAATGGGCCATCACTTCCCGTGGTTTTGCAGGAAATTTTGCCAATAAACTACTGGTGATGATTGATGGCCGTACCGTGTATTCCCCCGCATTTTCAGGTGTGTATTGGGATGTTCAGGATACCCTTCTTGATGATATAGACCGGATCGAGGTGATCCGTGGGCCTGGTGCAACGGTATGGGGAGCCAATGCTGTAAATGGTGTTGTGAATATCATCACTAAGAAGGCAGGTGATACTCAGGGTGGGCTTGTCAGTCTCGGAGGTGGTAGTCACGATCAACTCCTGACCGGGCTTCGTTACGGCACTGCATTAGGGGACGATAGTCATGGACGTGCATATCTTACCTATCATAAACAAGACTCCTTTGAACTTCATGGTACAGGAGAAGATGCTAATGATGATTGGGATAGCCTGCGCACTGGATTTCGCCTGGATGGTGAACAGGCAGGTGAAAATTCCTGGACCCTGCAAGGTGACTTCTATTCCAATAATGTAAATCAAACATTGGATCCTTTCTGGCTGCCGAACCCTCCTTATCTGTCAGTAATAAATGATGATTTTGAGACTTCAGGCTGGAATATTCTGGGACGTTGGCAGACGGAACTCTCGCAAACAAGTTCCTGGACTGTTCAGGCCTATTACGATTACACAAATCGTGATGAAGCAATTATGGAACAGACGCACAGGACTTTTGATCTTGACCTGCAATATCAACGTCAACTTGGCACAAGAAATAATCTGGTGATTGGTCTTGGCTACCGTTCAGTGGCTGCTGATTTTGACAATACTTTTCAGGTATCGGTTAACCCTGGCAATCGATCTGAGAACCTTTACAGCGGATTTATTCAAGATGAAATTATGCTTGCATCTGATCGTCTCTGGCTGACCCTGGGGGCCAAATGGGAGCATAACGATTTTACAGGTCATGAGTTTCAACCCAGTGGTCGTTTACTCTTTAAGGCAACTGAAAAACAGACGGTTTGGGCTGCTGTCTCCCGGGCTGTACGAACACCATCTCAATTTGAGGAGAGTGGTACCATTACCATAGCAGTAATTCCAACTATTCCACCGGATGTCATGAAAATCACCATAAATGGCAGTGAACAATATGGTTCTGAAGTTGTAATTGCCTACGAGGCAGGGTACCGTTGGCTGGCTCTGGAAAATGTTTCTCTGGATGTGGCTGTTTTTTATAATGATTATGACAATCTGCAAACAACAGATCTTGCTTCTTCCCTATCATTTACTGAACTGAATTTCTCGAATAAGATGTCTGGCTCAACCCATGGTTTGGAACTGGCGTCTGACTGGAAGCCGACTAACTGGCTGAAACTTCAACTTGGCTATACCTATTTAGGTTTTGATTTAAAAGTTGAAGCAGACAGTCTGAGTTCAAATTTAGCTGAAATTACTGAATTTGTCAGTCCTCAGCATCAATTTTCCATCCAATCGGCCATCAATATTAACAAGGATTTACAACTCAATCTATGGGCGCGTTATGTGGACACCTTAAAAGCATCGAGGGATATACGTTTTAGTGATATGACTGTTGATGAATACCTGACACTTGATGCCAATGTGGTCTGGCGGCCAATGGAAAAACTGGAGTTGATGCTGGTGGGGCAAAACTTACTTAACTCCAGTCATCTGGAATATGTGTCTGAATTTTCCACACCGCTCACAGAAATTGAGCGCAGTGTTTATGGTAAGCTTACCTACCGTTTTTAGGCGGACAGGAGTGAAAGGTTATCTGTGAAATGTACTACTAAAAAATATGCAACATCCCTGCTGGGACTGGGCTTATGTCTGGGATGTTTTGCTGAATCTACCTGGGCTGTCCCAGATCCTGATAATGAATATCTGGATCTGGATATTTCACATGTGATGCAAACAACCAATAATTTTCTGATACTCGCGGATGGGCGTACGCTCTATTCCTCTTCTGCTTCCGGTGTGTATTGGGACGTGCAGGACGCATTACTTGAAGACGTTGATCGCATTGAGGTGATCCACGGCCCTAGTGGAACGAGCTGGGGTGCAAATGCAGTGGATGGTGCCATCAACATCATTACCGGAAAAGCCAGTGGCACAGAGGGGGGGCTTGTCCGGGTATCTATTGAAAATAAAGAACGACTATCCGGAGCTTTGCGTTATGCTAAAGCAATAGGAGAATCAACACATGCACGTGCCTATCTCACCTATCGAGACCGCGACTTCCTTGGTCTGCATGGTACTGAAACTGCTGCCAACGATGATTCGGAAAGCTTACATGGCGGATTCCGTTTGGATGGCGGGGATACTCAAAAGGATTCATGGATTGTGCAGGGCGATATTTATACAGAAGATGCAAATCACTTGGTTTTACCCCGCTTGGAGTTGACTCCACTCTCTATATCCAAGAGCACTGATAATTACGATGCTCCTGGCTGGAAAATTTTTACAAAATGGAAGCATCAATTATCGAAAGAAAATTTCTGGACCCTTCAAAGTTCTTATGATTTTAGTAATCGGGATGAGTTGTATATAGAGCGGACTCATAAAATATTTGATGTGGACTTTCAACATCAGTTACAACTTGGCAAACATCATGATTTGAAATGGGGCTTGGCATACCGCCACATTCATGATGAATTTGATAACACTTGGCAGCTTTTATTTTCACCGGATAGTTATACTCAAGAGTTGTTCAGTGGTTTTGTTCAGGATGAAATCATGCTCATGGCTGATCGGATGTGGTTTACTCTGGAATCTAAAATTGAGCATAATGACTTTACCGGTTATGAAATTCAACCCAGTGGACGGCTTTTCTTTAAACTGGTTGAGGAACAGACTGTATGGACTGCGGTTTCCAGGGCGGTACGAGCTCCTTCCCGTATTGAAAGGGATGCAAGGCTTGTGGCAATGTTGATTCCAGAAGTATCACCGTCTCCTACAGCAAATTTTTTGTGGGGTAATCAGGACTATGATTCCGAGGATGTTCTTGTTTATGAACTTGGTTATCGCATAGTCCCCAAGAAACAACTCTCTCTTGATATAGCATTATTTTATAACGAGTATGACAATCTGCGTACAGTAACACCTGTTATGATGCCACCAACTTCTGAGATACAATTTGATAATAAGTCGTCTGGCTCAAGTTTTGGTTTTGAGCTTGCCGCCGACTGGAAGCCAGGGGATTGGATAAGCTTTCAATTTGGCTACACCTATCTTGAACTTGACCTTGATGTGAATGATGGTGAACTTGGATTGGATGAGGTTGTTGTTTATAAAGACTCAAGCCCTCAACATGGGGTTTCTTTACGATCCACCATTGATATTGCGCAGGATTTGCAGATGACTATGTTGCTACGTTATGTGGATCAGTTTTCAGCTGCCGGTATTGAAGCGCTTTCAAGTCAAAGTATTGTTGATGAATATGTGGCACCACTCACTGTTATCGAACAGAGTATCTACGGTAAATTGATTTATAGTTTTTAACAGGATGAGAATAAGTAGATCATAATGACACGAAAGACCCTCATCACATTCTTTTTATTTTTCACCGCATGGACTTGTATGCTGCCGGTATCCACTGCCGGTACACAGGAGACAGCTGTTGCAGTGGAATATAAAATCAAGGCGGCCTTTCTGTTAAATTTCACCAAGTTTATCAAATTGCCAGAGGAATCCTTTACTGGAGAGGATCAACCTTATAAAGTTTGTGTGCTGGGTAGAAATCCCATTGGTTCAGCCTTGACGGCTATTGAATCACGAACTGTTGGCAACAGAAAAATTAATCTGCAAATTGTTGATGATGTTCAACAGGCTGGAAGCTGTCATTTGCTTTTTATCAGTTCTTCTGAGAAAAATAATCTTATTAATATTCATGAGACTCTGGTAGATCACACTATTATCATGGTTAGTGATATTGAGGGGTTTGCTGGTTCCAGAGGGATAGTCGAGTTTGTTGCCAGGGGCGACAAACTGGCCTTTAAAATAAATCTGAGTCGAGCCAGGGAACAGGGACTGGAAATTAATTCTGCTCTTTTAAACCTGGCCACGGAAATTCTATAATAGAATAATGAAAACCTGGTTCCAACAACTGCCTATCAGGCATAAACTCAATACAATTATTCTGCTGGCCTGTAGTATGGCTTTATTGCTTACCACTGTGGTCTCCTTTGTCAGTCAGCAGTATCTAATCCGCAAACAACTTCACGGAGAACTGGAGACCCTTTCCAGTGTGATCGCTGAAAATAGCCGAGTCGGTTTGGCTTTTCAGGATAAATCTACCCTGGAAACCATCCTTGCATCTCTTTCAGCAAAGCCTTCAATTGTTCATGCCGGAATCTATTCCATGGACCGGCAACTCTTTGCTGAGTACAAGAGTTTAACATGCAAAGAGAAGTGGCATATGGAGATTTCTCAGGAGGATCAGCATTTACGTCTTTTCAATGTGCATGCTGATTATGTTGGTATTAGACAGCCAATTGTTTTGGATGGTGAGCAGATAGGCAGCCTGTTTATTCAAGTGAGTCTTGCGGAATCACGGCACAATCTGTTTTTGATCGGAGTGGGAATGGCAGGCATTATGATATTTGGTCTACTGGCTGCCATGCTGTTATCCACCCGTCTGTTGCGGGTCATTGCTTCCCCTATTACTACTCTGTCCGAGGCAATGAAACAGATTTCCAGAAAAAAACAGTATGATCTCCGTATCCCTGTAATGAGTGATGATGAGCTGGGACTTCTGGCCACCGGTTTTAACGACATGCTGGATCAGATTCAGGAGCGTGATGAACATCTTGAAGAGCAGGTGGCTGAGCGTACTAAGGATCTCGTTAAGGCAAAGGATGCAGCCGAATCGGCAAGTTGGGCCAAAAGTGAATTTTTTGCCAATATGAGTCATGAGATCAGAACCCCCATGAATGGTGTTCTTGGTGTTGCTGACCTGTTGTTGCAGACCGATCTTCAGGAAAAACAACTGCAGCTTGCCAGGACTATTCGAGCTTCCGGAAAAAATCTGCTCTATATTATCAATGATATTCTTGATTTCTCAAAGATTGAGGCTGGAAAGTTGACACTTGAGTCTGTAAATTTTGATCTACGGGAACTTATAGATGGAATCTATGATCTTTTTTCCAGTAAGGCCAGTGAGAAAGGATTAACTCTGGACAGCAAGGTTAAGGAAGGCGTACCTGTGATTGTTCATGGAGACCCGGTTCGACTACGTCAGGTTCTTACCAACCTTATTGGCAATGCCATCAAGTTTACGGATAAGGGCAGTGTACATCTTGTAACTGAGCTTAAAAGACTGGAAGAGGGGAAATGCAGTTTGCGTTTTGAAGTGCGTGATACCGGAATTGGAATCACTTCAGAGCAAAGAAAAGGAATTTTCGACACTTTTTCCCAGGCAGATAGCAGCACCACACGAAAATATGGTGGAACCGGACTCGGGTTGACAATTTCACGCCATCTGGTTGAATTAATGGGTGGTGAAATAGCAGTAATCAGTGAACCGGAGCGTGGTACCTGTTTCTGGTTTACAGTGAGTTTAGAGGTTCCGGTTGATCAGGAAACTGCTCTTGTTAACTATAGACAGGAACAGCAGGAATTTGATTCCAACCCTAGTCAGTACAACTGCCGGGTTCTTCTTGCTGAGGATAATATCACTAATCAGATTGTTGCCGAGGGAATGCTTGAATTGTTTGGCTGCCGGGTTGATCTGGTTGCAAATGGTAAGGAGGCCTGCCAGGCGGTTAAAGATCATAAATATGATATTATCTTCATGGATTGCCAGATGCCTGAGCTTGATGGCTATAGTGCAACAGGTAAAATTAGGGAATTTGAAAAGCAGACAGGAGCTTCCCGCACACCCATAGTTGCTCTTACGGCTCACGCCATGGGTGGTGATCGGGAACGTTGTCTTATAGCTGGAATGGATGACTACCTCAGCAAACCCCTGCATGCGAATCAGCTTCAGGCTGTTTTGGAGAAATGGCTTTCCAATTACTGATCCCGTATATCTTGTACCCACAGTGTTTCATGCTCAGGAGTTATTATGCAAAACAAAACCAGCCACATCTCAAAAAAAATAATTGCTGCTGAAGTTAAACAGGAGTTAACAAATCTTCTTTTTGCTGGTGCATTCAGGGACAATGCTTTAATTGCTGTTGCCAGTGTTGCTTTCTTTTTTTGCTTGCGGGCTGTCGTTCCAGTGTCCCCATTAACTCTATGGGTAATATTGATGATTGTTTTGGCAGGAACCAGATATTTTGTATCGTATCTCTATACAAAAAAAAATCAACCTTCCCAGGTTCAAAAAAAGCTCTTCAATTTATATATTGTCATGACAGCAATGTTAGGCATTGCCTGGAGTCTTTTAGCCCTTTTGCCTACTGTTTTTGATAGTGTGTACTCACAGCTCTTCATTATTCTTGTTATGGTGGGCTCGCTTGTTATTTCTGTAACTGTATTTGCAATGAACAGGTTGGCACAAATAGTCCATAGTGCACCTTTTGCACTTGTAATTTCCTTTCTCTTTCTGTCATCCTCAAATCCTTTTTCCTGGCAGTTCTCACTTTGTGTTGTAATTTTTTTACTAGTTATGAATTGGGTTGGAAAAGAGCAGCATGATGCGCTGGTAAAGAGCTTAACGGTATATTATACCAATATTAACCTGATCAATCAGCTTGAATCGGCGATTAAAAGTGAAACTATAGCGAATAGAGCCAAAAGTGAATTCCTGGCTAATATGAGTCATGAAATCCGTACTCCGATGAACGGAGTTCTGGGTATGATAGAACTTTTGCAGGATACAGATCTTTCAAGTGAACAACGCAGATTCTCAGAAATTATCCAAGGATCTGGTGAATTATTACTGGCAATCATCAATGATATACTTGATTTATCAAAAATTGAGGCAGGTAAACTGGAGCTTGAATCCATTCCTTTTAATTTGGAGCGTCTGCTCTTAGATGTCGAACAGATGTTTGCCAGGGATGCTCAGGAGAAAGGTCTTACGTTTGATGTTATTATTCCCCCTGAGACCTCTTTGAACTTGAAGGGAGATCCAACACGAATACAGCAGGTTATTACTAATCTTGTAGCAAATGCAATAAAGTTTACTAAAACAGGTGAAGTGGTCATTCGTGTAGCTACAAACAAAGTGGATAGTCATCATGTTAGTCTGCTGATAATTGTTCATGACACTGGTATAGGTATCAGCCAGGAAGTTCAGTCACATCTTTTTAAACCTTTTTCACAGGCCGATGGCTCAACAACCCGTAAATATGGCGGCACCGGACTTGGTCTCGTTATTTCCAGTGAACTTGTTTCCTATATGGGGGGTGTGTTAGAGTATGATAGCGAGCCTGGAAATGGGTCAGATTTCTTTTTTAAAGTCAATCTTGAGTCAGCCCCTGAAAGAGAAAGAGAACAATCACTTCTAGATCCTGTTCGGACGAGTTCCGGTACCTGCGAAGTAAACAAAAAAATGGATATACATGTGCTCGTTGCCGAAGATAATGAAACCAACCGGGAAGTGATCCAAGGCATGCTGCAAAAGATTGTCTGTGATGTAACTCTTGTTTCAAACGGTCAGGAAGCGGTTGATTCAACAGCAAAGTACTCCTACAGCCTTATTTTTATGGATTGCCAGATGCCGGTGATGGATGGGTATCAGGCCACTGCTGCAATTCGACTGAGGGAAGAAAAAGAGGCTGTCGGAAACCATGTTCCTATCATAGCATTAACTGCAAATGCTCTGGAAGGGGACAGGGAAAAGTGTCTTTCAGCTGGTATGGATGATTATCTCAGTAAACCTTTTAAGCAAAATGGTATTTTGGAAATCCTTGACCGTTGGTCTTCCCAAAAACCACCACAAATTTCATTTGTTAATGTAAGTTCAGGAAATAAAAATCTAAAGGCTGAAGATAAACCATCTTTAGAGGAAAATATGACAAAAGAAAAAGAACTCGGTTTGTCACCAGTTGATCACAACGTACTCAGTGCACTTCGAAATTTACAAATGGAAGGAAAACCGAATATCCTTGAAAGAATTATTCGTGCGTATATTGCGAGTTCCGAGTCTCTCATTGCTGAATTGCGTTATGCTCTTGCCGGGAATAACTTGGAAGCATTACAAAACGCTGCCCATAGTCTTAAATCGAGCAGTGCTAATGTAGGGGCTATAACTCTCTCTGAAATATGTAGAGAACTTGAGATGAACTGTATGAAGAATACCTTGGAAAGTACAACGGATCTGGTCTCAGCCATGGAATCGGAATATCTTTTGGTTAAAGTTGAGTTGAATAGAGAAATGGACTCTAAAAAACCATTTTCAAGTAAACAATAATGGCTTTTTCAAAGAATAGAGTTTGTGAATTTTATCCTTTCTCTTTTTTTTAAAAAAAACGAGATAAGCGTAGACTTCGAAAGAATTTATAAGGTACTAAACGTTTTATAGTTTATGATGCCTTAAATAGGGAGATTTATATATTGTGATATATTCCAATCCATTAAGGGGGAATCCTCTGGCTCTGGTTGTCGAAGATGAACTTTCGTTACGTCTATCCATAAGTGCCGCTCTGGAAAAAGAGGGGTTTGAAGTGATCGAAGCTGAAAATGGCAGGGAAGCGCTGGTTCTTTTTCAATCAAACAGACCTGATCTTGTCTTACTTGATGTTGTGATGCCGGGAATGGATGGTTTTGAGACCTGTACTGCAATACGTGACCTGCAAGAAGGACACCATACACAAATTCTTATGGTGACTGGACTTGATGATTCAGATTCAACTGAACGAGCATTTAAAGTCGGTGCCAACGATTTTGTTTCAAAACCTTTAAATTGGGTAATGCTTGGCCATAGAGCCAAATATATGCTGCGGGCCGGTCGGGCATTCCATGAATTAACCAGAAGTGAACGTAGACTCGCCAAAACCCAGGAGCTTGCCATGCTTGGTAACTGGGAATTTGATATTATAAATACTATTTTTCACTGTTCCCCCGAAGCCAGCCGCCTTTTAGGATTGAGTGTTGACCGGGAGGTTACGTATAAAGATTTTCTGGCACCTGTGGTTGCCCAGGAACATGACAAGGTTAAGCAGAAGATTGATACTGCAATTTCAACCAAGACACCATTGAGCGTGAACTACAAGGTTATCCTTCCTGACGGGAATTTGCGTCATATATTGAATAGTGGGGAAATATTTTTCAATACTGATGGTGTGGCTGAATTTATAGTAGGTGCGGTACAGGATGTGACCCAGCTGAAGCGTGCAGAAGAAGAAATACGCATGCTTGCCTTTTATGATGGATTAACAGGTCTTGCCAATCGGATGTTGTTTATGGACCGCCTTGACCAGGAGATTTCGTATGCAAAACGCCATAAAACAACCTTTGCATTATTATTTCTTGATTTGGATCATTTTAAACAGATAAATGATAGTTTTGGTCACCATGTTGGTGATCTTCTGTTAAAGAATGTTGCCGAAACCTTGCGAGGATGTCTTCGTGCCACAGATACTATAACAAAGTCCACTGGTGATGAGTCTGATGCTCTGATTGCCCGACTTGGGGGAGATGAGTTTACTGTTTTATTGACAGACGTGGGTGATCCTGAAAATGCAGCGATTGTGGCTCGAAGAATTCTGTCTGAAATGCAACAAACCTATGTGCTGGAAAGTTATGAAATAAATGTAACTACAAGTATTGGTATCAGTGTCTTTCCTGCAGATGGTGCTAGTGCGGAAGTCTTGTTGAAGCACGCTGATTCAGCAATGTATCACGCAAAAGATAAAGGAAAAAATAATTACCAGTTTTATAAGGAATCTCTAAATACAGCAATACGTGAACGTTTGACTTTCGAGAAGGATATGAAAAGTGGCTTGGCCAGAGATGAATTTCTCCTCTATTACCAGCCACAAATTGAACTTTCCACCGGTAAAATTGTTGGTGCCGAAGCTTTAATACGTTGGCTGCACCCGCAGAAGGGTATGATCCCACCCGATAAATTTATTTCAATTGCAGAAGAGTCCGGCTTGATTGTTGATATCAATAAATGGGTGATTCAAACTGCATGCAGGCAAAATAAAGAATGGAGAGAGCAAGGTTTTGGTGCAATACGAATTGCAGTTAATTTATCAGGATATAAACTTGCCAGCCAGAATATAATAGAAGTTATTAGAGATGCACTTCAGGAAGGCGGGCTTGATGCAAAATATCTCGAGGTGGAAATCACTGAAAATATTCTGATGCGGGATACCAAGGAGATTGTGTGGATACTCGATCAGATGAAAGACCTGAGCCTGAGAATTGCCTTGGATGATTTTGGAACAGGGTACTCTTCTCTTAGCTACTTAACATCTTTTCCTGTGGATATTATAAAAATTGACCGTTCTTTTGTCATGGGATGTACTGAGCTTAAAAACAATCTTGTTATTATTAAGGCGATTATTGCAATGGGCCATAGTCTTGGAATGAAAATTGTCGCAGAAGGGATTGAGACAGAAGAACAGCTTGAACTTTTAAAGAGTTTTGGTGCCGATGAAGGCCAGGGGTTTTATTTTAGCCCTCCTGTTCCACAGGAGAAATTTGTTAAACTTCTCAGCTAGCAAGCATGCTAGTTAATCCGAAAGGTATTTCGTGTACGTTTCGTAAGAAAAACTTTTTTAACTTGTTGCGTTACAGAATCGTAAAGGTTTTTAGTGAATTGCTCAAAAGATTCGTTTAGTATCAAGAGCATCAATAATTTTTGGGATTATATACGATTTTTGAGGACATGCTTTGCAACAATGGGATGAATCAGAACGGCGTGATGGTACACGTGAACGCAGGGATATTAGCGACAGAAGAATGTCCAGTGAGCGTCGTTTTGATTATCGTGAGGTTAATCCACCTACAAAGCGTTCGCTGAAATCCTGGATACGCTCTTTAGCTAATTCACGTTTGGGCGTTGATCGTCGCAAAGGGGCAGATCGGCGTATGGATAATGATCGTCGTTCCCAGCAGTTGCGATCCATCCTTACCCCTGAGGAACTTGCTGATCTTCTGAAGGAATAAAAGTTTTTCGCTTGTCAGAAAGCAGGTCGTTGTTGTTTTTTGTCATTTGCTGTTCTTTTTGTCGATTGGTTTTTGAACTGGCGGTGGGGGCCAGACATACACACCTGAAACTTTGGGGGGCAGAACAGACCTGGAGTTATGTCGTACTGATATTGTCTTACTGCTTTCCCTGCACCAGTTGAAGTCTCTTTTCCCGCCAGAATATTTTACAGCAAGATCACGATCAAGTAATGCAGTTGCGAGATCCTGTCCATCAAATTCAACATCGGCTAGTATTCTGAAGTACTTACCTCTCCCTATTCGATGCAGGTGTATGGTCTTTGCATTTTTAAGCATGGAGTGAACCAGTTGTTTTGCCTGTTGTGCTTTTTCTTTTTCGGCAGCGCAGGTTTTTTTCCTGAGTTCCGGGGTGTCTATCCCGCGCAAGCGAATAACCATATTTTTACCAACAATTGCAGGAGTATTTGGAATGTTGAAAGTAATTGAATCACCATCATAGTTTTTTACGAATTGAACATTGTAGAAATTCTCATACTGTTCAGATCTTGAGTCTGCAAGAACAGGAAGGCAAAGAATTGAGAGGGCTACTGGAAGTATGAATGAAAGTGTATTCATTGAGATTTTTACCAGTACCATACCATTTCAAGTTTGATGAAATCATCACGAGCAAGACTTACTGCAGGATCTAATATATTAATATTCATAAAAAAAGAGGCATCCAGATTGACTCTAATAGAATCTCCCAGCCGTCGACTGGCTTCAACAGCAAAAATTGTCGAGTCAGAATGAATGTCCCGTATGACACCAAGCAGGATTTTTGAATCATCCATATCATTGACAGCAAGCCGTAAACCAGTCATAACGTCGTTTTCGTAAATCGTTGGCAGCCAGCCATCATCACGGTCATCATACACATATTCCCCTATAAGTCCCAGATCCATCATGGTATCAGCAATACCAACGAGCGTGTATTCAAAACCGAATGTGGTGGCAGCATAGGAACGGCTCTGGCCAATACGATAATATGCCTCAGCTTTGAGTAACCATTCCCCGGCAGCCATTTGAAGATCGAGGCCGGTTTGACCAATCTGTTCATAGTACGGGTAGAGTATGGGGGAAGAAGTTTGCTGATGAGAAAATAATAAAACTGGTTCCCGGGCTGTACCGTTAAAATAATAAAGGCCTAAATCTGTGGTACCAAGTGTTGTGGAATACCGAATTGCAAGATCAGTATGATGTTGTCCGGCACTACTCTCATACACTGCCCGGTCTGTGTCCACTGGCAATACTGTGCGAAAACGACCGTTCACACCAGGGAATGTGCGTTCCCGAAACCATGGTAGGACAAATGCTTCAAAAACACCCCAGTCATGTGGCACCGTGAGGTGCAGCATCGGCTGGCCCAGCTTTTCTTCTCCATCCAGAGCTTCAACCTGATCGGTCTGGTTAATGATATCCACAAGATGAACAAATTCTGTGGCACCCCAGAAAACCCGTCCGAGGCCGACAGATACTTCCCAGTTGTCTGTGAAATAGAGTGCTTCAGCCAGGCGCAAATCGCCATGACTTCGTTCCCGGTCTTCACTATCTATTCGATAGAATGCCTCTAGGGAGAGGTGGAAGGTATCATGAATCTCGTGATACATTTTAACCGTTACTGCTCCTGATACGGACTGGTTTTCCTGATGCGACCAGGCACCATTCTCAAAAAAAAGAAATCCCTGCACAGAAATTTCACCATCTACTTCAAATGATTGTGCATTGCTGGACAGCAGAAGCAGTAATGCAATAATACTTGATCCAGAGGCAAAAAACGTTTTTTGGGAGAGTTTAGCGGACACGTTTTAAGCTTGTTGAATTGAAATCTTTATCAGTAAGACCTGTTCGGAAGTTGTAATCATTAAAGAGGAGAGTGGTGGATTTTCCGGTTTGGTGGTTCACCATATTCATGCTGTCTGCACGCCAGTATTTTCCGAGATACTGCTGATATCCATCAACGGTAAGCGTTTTCAAAAGACTCTTTTTTCTGTCATGAAATTCTACTTTTAATAATCTGTATTCTGCTGTATCCACCCAGGAGATACGTTTGGTGTAGCCTGAATTCTTTGTATCCACAGGATAGCTTTCTCCAACAAAACAGGGTGTTCCCCGATACTCTTCTTCCCGAAGATGTTTATAGGTGTATTTTTCCACTTCCTGACTGGCAATATCCTCATAGGCAAATTCACTGCCCATAAATGAACCTGATTTATTGCGGGAATTAATGCGTTTAACACGTTTTAAGGCAGGCAGATACAACCACTGCTCATCATCACCTTTTTTACGGGAAAAGGTGAGAAAGGCGGTTCCCTTAACATCGCGCGGAGTATCGAAAATGGAAAGACTTTTGTCACCATCTCCTGGTACTTCAAGAGTTTTGCTGCGAATGGATCTTTTGCTTTCTTTACCCTGTTTATTCTTCAGAATCATTGTCATATTTGCGGTGTAATCACCAAAACCTCTATCACGTCTATCGGCTTCCATGGCGATGGCTAAACCTTTTTCTTCTGCGGTCTCTGAATGGGCCGGATGGACAAAGAGCAGCGGTGCGAGGAGGAAAGAGGCGGTGAGTGTATTGCTGAAAAAGAAATTCATTTTTTAGTATCCAGTTTTAAGAGAAGTGTTGGTAGAAAGAAAAAGTCGAGAATAATTGCAAAAATAATGGTGATTGTGGTCATAGCTCCCATATGAGCGTTGATCTGGAAGCTGGAAAAAGAAAGCACGCCAAATCCGCCAACGAGCGCAAGGGTTGTAACCCAGATAGCAGCCCCAACGGTTTTGAAAGCATATCTGACAGAATCCTCGGGACTCATGCCATGTTCCTTGCGACCGCGTTGATATTTTGAAAGAAAATGGACGGTGTCATCAACCACAATTCCAAGAGTCATGGCAATCATGACTGATACGGCGAGTCCAACCTGTCCAACAAAAATTCCCCATACTCCAAAGGCCATAAAGGCAGGAACGAGGTTTGGTATAAGGCTTAAAATTCCAAGCTTAAAATCACGTAGTGCCAAGATCATTAAAAAAGAAATGAGAACCAGAGCAATGATGGAGCCTTTCAGCATGGATTCGATGTTACGTTTTGAAATATAGGAAAAAATAATTGAGAGCCCCGATCCGTAGGTGGTCATTTCCGGTGCATTGAGTTGCAGCCATTCACGGCCGCGACGTTCAAGATCAAGTACTTCTGCAGTGCCTATATTGGGAGTGGAAACTGTCATCCGGGCAGCTGATTTGTCAAGGTTGATACGATCGTTCAGGTCAAGGCCAAAGGGAAGACTCATTTCAAAAAGAAGCAGATACTGGGCTGCCAGATCTCGTTGTTCAGGTAGCTTGTACCACAGCGGATCATCACCATGCATGCTCTTGTTAAGGCGTTTCATGATGTCTGTGATGGTGTATACGTGTTTTACTTCAGGTTGTGCGCGAAACCATTCTGCAAAGGCTTCTACTGTCTTCAGGTATTTGGGATCGTTGATCCCGCCTATCTCACCTGAGTCAAGATCCCAGTCGATGATTTCAAGTCCTGCAAGATGTTCTGCTGAAAAATCAGAGGCAATCCGAAAAGGATAACTGTGGTCAAAATATTTTATAAATTCATCATTAAGATAGATTTTTGATATCCCGG
>JAFLJO010000020.1 GCA_022712975.1 Desulfocapsa sp. | reverse complement strand
TTCTTTGCTTCCAGAGGGTTTTGTTCCAGGAACAGGGTGAGTTTTTCTGTACAGATTGAATCTACAATGGAAGTTACTTCAGAGTTTCCAAGTTTGGTTTTTGTCTGTCCTTCAAATTGTGGGTCGGGAACCCGAACTGAGCGTCAACTATGTTGTTGCAGCTAACAAGTTATTATCCGGTTTCCTGATATCAATCATGCGGAAACCGATTTAACAACGATTTCCCAACTATGATATACTGTTTCCAGCCGGATATCATTCACAAATGGGTGATATCCAGAAACAGGATAACATAACATGATCCAAATCCCCCTAGCCTTTACCAAAAACAATATAGTTTTTCTTAGGTACCAATAAAATTCTGATTCACTATTTCATAAATTCCGAGTTTGATATTGGAAGCGCTAATAAAGTAAAATTTGAGTTAACCACATATATTACGACTTTTCAATAAATGAAACTAGTTATTCTTTTGATATTGTAGGAAATAAATACTTAGTTGTCCTCAGTCAAGGTTAACTTACTAAGAGTTGCAATCAAACATTTAAAAAATATTCTGCATAGCCGTGTTTCTCAAGCAACCAGGCAATTGAATTCCAGATTCAATTGCCTCGTCCTGTTCCTAATTGTTTTGTTTCTTTATCTACTGAAGTTTCCTGGTTTTTGAAATTTTCAAAGCTTGCGCGGTACGTCATTATAGGAAAAAATAATTTATTTTTAGCGGTGTTTGCTATGAAAACAGCAAAACCCCATTTTATTATCCCTTGACAAACAAATTTTGTACATAGGTGTTATTTCGTTATTTCAGTAACATACAGCGCACGGGTGAAAATACTATAAAATTAAATCAGGAAACTTCAGTTTGTCTATAAAAGCTGCCATAAAAAAATAAGACGCCGTAAGAAAATTTCGAGATCAAACACCCAGAGATATCATCAGAGCACATTCACCCCTCAAGGATATTGAACAGAATCCAACGATACTAAACAATTTTTCCGGCTTGTCAGGTTAGTTCCTTTTATGCCCACCATATTGATCGTTTTGCCGGGTTTCCGTTTTTCTCAAAAACATCACCAGACTCTTTAAGAATCGTATCAAGTTCTTCGATGGTAAAGTCATATCCTTCAGAGGTCGCCAGGACAATAAATTCTTCTCTGGTGGATGGCACATCATATTTGGCACGCAGGTGTTTGTCTTCACCTCCGGCAATTAACAATTTTTCGACACTCTCTCTTGACATTTGTTTCTCCTTGAATCACTGGTTTTTAAGTTGCTAAAGAACGTACACTAAATAACTTGAACATCTACGGAGTCTGCGCTTACCTGGAGTCTGCGCTTACCTGGAGTCTGCGCTTTACCTACTTGCCCTTTGTTTCCGTTCCTAAAAATTCGATATTGATATTTTCCTCATCTGCCTGGCTCAATCGGTAATAACCAGCCTTACTAAAGATCATCTTGTTTTCCTCTGCCTTCTTCTGTAACAAAGCCAGAGCCTGGACTATCTCATCCTCTGCGGCCTCTTCATTGATGTGGATCAGTACTTCCTGCTCCTTATCGGTAAATTGGAGCAAAAAGGCATTATGATCCAGAAAAACCAGGTCTTCATACGCATAAGAAAGATTCATTCCTGCAGACTCTAGAATCTCTTTCACAGTACCCAATGGTCTTAGTGTCATCCTTTTTTACCTCCTGTTGTTTCATATACCAGCGCTTGCATCCCCTCTGCCAGAGCGAGCATCTTTGGAATTTCTTCCATGGCAGGAGGTATGATATTATAAGAGTCAATATCACAAATTTCCTGATAATGATCAAGATCAAGGAGTCCTTCCTTTAAATTACCCATGGCACCAGGAAATACCTCTTCCATCGACTCCACTAAGTCACGCATGGTATGATTATAGGGGAGAGCTCCACGCTGCATAAGGGCAGCCATTACAAATTTTTCAATTGCCATGGCAACGATGTTATAGAGGATCTCCGGAGTGAAAGCCTTCTTTCCCTTTGTGTGGGCAGCAATGCCCGTTCGTAAGAACGCCTCGCCATCGTGGAGAAAGACGTCCCAATCATCGATGGCTTCCGGTGCGCTTTTGATATCGCCAAACCCTACTATCGATGGAGCTATAGTACTTTCCTCTGTATCATGCATGATTGCTATTCCTTTCTTCTGTTGCCCGTCGGTAGACGTTTACGCAGGCAGATAAGTTCTGTCTCCTGCCAGTTTTGTTTTTGGTAAAACCTTAGCCCACCATTATTCGACCTGTCTGCCAGTAGCTGAAAACGAGATACTTCCATCTCCTCAGCCCACTGCTCCAAACCCTTGAGCAGTTCAGCGCCGACACCCCTGCCACGCCATCGCTCGCTCACCACCACATCTTCTACGAGCAGTGAATAACCACCCTCTGCTGTTGAAATCATGCGTTGCCCGGTACACATGCCAATCACCCGGCTTTCTGCCTCAGCAACCAGAATAACAGCGTCATCATGCTCAAGCATCATCGCAAGCCCCAGGTGCTGCCTGCCTGCGTCGAAATCAAAGTCCTCTTCGATGGAAAAAAGCAGATGGAGCAGACCTACAAGATCATCAAGATCTGCGAGCTTTGCCTGCCGAATACGTACCTGTTTCAGGGACAAATCCATTATCTGCGTTTCCTTCAGGAAATAAGATACTCGGCAGCAGGTTCACCATCTTCGAGACCATCAAGGATGGTATCAATAGCTTCTTCGCTGTTTACTCCCTTGAACCACCAGTTTTCCGGTTGTATTACCATAATTGGACCTTTATCACACTGCTTGAGGCAGGTAGTGGCGCTGATGAGACAATCCAGACCACGATCCAACACCTCTTCTTCGAGATATGGCAGAAACCCGTCAGTACCTTTATGACAAATTCCCTTCCTGTCCCCAGCTACACGAAACGACTGGCAGACAAGGATCATTCTTTCCGGTAAAGCCATTCTACTTCTCCTCTATTATTTGCATTTCTTTTTTTTACCACCGCCGTAAAGAACATCTACCATACCTTCGATATTTTCTTCGGTGAGAATCACCTGGATTCCCAGTTCTGCGAACTCCTTACGGGGTGCATCACCAGCATGGGTTGCCAACAGAGCAAAACAATCATGGAGACACTCTTTAGCTAAAACCTGCCAGCGGTCGGAACCGCCGCCAGCACCTGGAGTCTGCCGTGCCTTCAAGAGACAGGGAAGACCATCATCTCTTGGGCCGTAAATTAAAACCTGCGACGCCTGTCCAAGATGCATGTCAACATCCATGCCGTTGGTACTGACCACCGCTACATTAGGCCTCTCCTTAGTAGGTTCAGGCATGTTGATATCTGCCTGCGACCCTGGCATACCAGGAGGTGCAAGAGCAGGCGGGGCCTGATAGACTGTCGCAGGCAGATATGTCGACGCCTGGATAGACAGTTTTTCCAAATCAATTTCCTCTTCTCCATCAACCTCCATGGCAGCAGCACCCAAACCTGCCATTTTTTCGGCAAGGGCTACGATTTCCTCATCATTGACTCCGGCAACCAGAGCAGTTCGTATCACCACTCTGATACCAGCATCTTTCAGAGCCTGTACAGCTTCTGACTGTGCACTGATAAGTATTTCAGAGGCCTGAACCATGGGCAAACTCTTTTTAGCGGGTCGAATCCATGCATACAGTTTTGGGGCTGTTTCAGCCATTACCGTATCCACCAGCAGATTCACTGTTTTCACGCCAAGACGGGCCAGATCCGGAGCTACTTGTGCAGCCCCGAAACCAAGAGTGGTCAAAGAAAGCTCTGCATCCTGAATTTCTGGTTGAAGCAGCTCCAGACAATTCAGAGTTGTCGGAATCGATGCCAGAACATCTCCAGGACCACAGAGTTCTATAGTTTGAACCTCTTTGCCACCTTTGCGTAAGGCCTGCACCCAGGCCACAGCCTCGGCCGGAACCAATGCAGGTTCCAGCTTTTCCTCTGCCGATCTCTTCAGCCTGTTATTGGCATATGGTGCAATAGGCAGTGTGACATCCAGTTTCATTAAATGAGTAGTCGTTGTATCATGCATAACTGTTATCCTTACAGAATAAGTTCAAAGGTCTCTTCTGGAGAATCCCTGTCTCTACGATCCAGCAGCATCCCGAGAATCTTCTCCAGCAGACGCAAACCACCCTTATAACCAACCGTTGGAAAATACTGATGACACTGACGATCAAGAATGGGAAATCCCCAGCGCATCAGAGGCACATCCTCATCTCTGGCAATATATTTGCCATAGGTATTACAAATAAGGAGGTCAACCGGCTCATTCTTCATCCACTGATGGAGGAGAAAAAGATCGCCTTTGGCTTTGACATTGACCTCATAATCTTCCCCGTCGGTCAACTCTTTGATCCGTTTTTCAAACTTTTTACCAGGTGTTCCGGTGACTATATGCACAGGGCACATATCAATGGATACGAGAAACTCCACCATGGCAATGACCTGGTCAGGATCGCCGGCAATGGCCACTTTTTTCTTGTAAAAAAACTGATGATTATCGGTGATTAAGTCAACCAGCTGTCCTCGTTCAGCATTCAGTTCATCTGATACTGTTACACCTGCTATGGTACGCAGAGCATCAACAAACCGGTCGGTAGCCTTGAGACCAAAGGGCATATCCAACACCTTACATGGTACCTTGCATTTCTTGTCGAGAAGCCGTGCCGCATCTGCAGAACACCACTCGCCGAGTGCGAGGGTTCCGATAGAATCACCAGTGGATTTTAATTCTGCAATCGTAGTGCCGCCATCCGGGAACATCTTATACTTACCGGTCATCGGGCCATTTAAAACTCCGGAAGTATCCGGGAACATAATGGTTTCCACCCCGATGAGCTTGGCAATACGCTTAATTTCTTCCATGTCAGACGGTTCTACCCATCCGGGAATAATATTCACCTTCCCGTTTTTCTTGTCTGTTTTTTCCGAAAAACCCACTATGGCCTTGACCATGTTGGAAAATCCGGTGACATGCGACCCCGCATAACTCGGTGTGGAAACGCCGATCACATACTTACCAGCTGGAATCTTGTCTTCTGTCTCTGCCTTTTTTATAATCTGCGGCAGATCATCACCGATGGTTTCTGAAAGACAGGTGGTATGCACTGCGATCACATCCGGTTCATAAACGGAGAAGATATTATTGATCGCCTGCAGAAGGTTGGCCTGACCGCCAAAGACTGATGCTCCTTCGGTGAAAGCTGAGGTGGCGGCCGGAACCGGCTCCTTGTAATGACGAGTAAGCGCGGAACGATGATAGGAGCAGCAGCCCTGCGAGCCATGACTGTGGGGAAGACAGCCGTGGATGCCAAGAGCCGCATACATGGCTCCGATGGGCTGGCAAGTCTTGGCAGGATTAATGCTGACAGCCTTGCGCTCCACTATTTCTTTTGGTGTATGACGTAATAACATTTTTATAAACCTCTTCTATTTTAAGTGGTCGTGAATACAGCGACCATCAGTTCTTTCCGATGAGTTTTACGGTGTACGATTGTTGATAAAAAGCAAGGAACTGATCCAATCATCCTCAAACCGCACACCGTATGCCGCAATCATTCCCAGACGTAGGCACCGGTGAGCTCAGGGCTCTCCTGCCATGGAGCCTTCAGGTAGGCCCATACCCTGGAATGTGTCAGCCTGTCGATCTCTTGATAAAAATTGATTGCGCCCCGGAATCCCGCATAGGGGCCGCCGGAGTCATAACTGTGCAGCTGTTTCATGGGCACACCCAGCTTCATGACTGAAAATTTCTCCTTGATTCCTGCACAGAAGATATCAGGCTTCATGATCTCAACCAGCTTTTCAGCCTCGTACTGATTCACATCATCGATGATCAATGTCCCCTCATCCATATCCGAGAACATGCCGTCATAGTGTTTGAACTTCACCCCTGCAGCTTCAAGAGCAGCCATCTGCTCAGGTGTCTTGCGAGGATTAAAGCGGGTTTCATCCGCCTCTGCATGAATTTCTTCAATGTTACGACTGTCCGCATCAATCTTTATATCAGGTATTACCTGACGTCCTTCATAGTCATCGCGATGAGCAAACTCATATCCGGCTGAAATGGTTTTCATCCCCATTTCTTTGAATAATTCCTGGTAATGATGCGCTCTGGAACCACCAACAAAGAGCATGGCGGTCTTTCCTTCCGTACGACTACGAACATCCGCCATCGTTGCTTCAACCTCAGGCATCTCCTCTTTAATCACTGCTTCTACCCTGTCGATGAGTCCCTGATCTTCAAAATAGGCGGCGATCTTCCGCAAAGACTTGGCAGTAGACTTAGCCCCGATAAAATTCACCTTGATCCAGGGAATACCAAACTTTATCTCCATCATGTCACCCACATAATTGACGGAACGATGGCACATGACTGTGTTCAAATCAGCATGATGGGCTGTGGCATACTTCTCATACGTAGAGTTTCCGGAAAAAGTAAGAATGTTGGTAATCCCGCACTTATTAAGGATACGATCGATTTCAAAACCATCACCACCGATATTATACTCACCCAGAAGGTTAATCTTAAACTTACCTTCTACGGGCGTATCATCTTCACCGAGAATATGCTTAAATACCTGATTATTGGCAATATGGTGACCAGCAGACTGACTTACCCCTTTGTACCCTTCACAGGAGAAAGCAAAAACATTACAATCACCCAGTTTTTCCTTCATGAGTCTGGCTATGGTGTGAATATCGTCACCAATCAGACCCACCGGACAGGTGGCAAAGATGGCAATGGACTTGGGATGCATGAGGTCATATATCTCTTGAACAGCTGCTTCCAACTTCTTTTCTCCGCCAAAGATAATGTCCTGCTCCTGCATATCAGTGGAAAAGGAATAATTTATATAATTTTCTCCATCGAGTCCTGCATCGGTCTGGTTACGACGAGTCAACCAGGCGTAAAAGCTGCAACCGATAGGGCCATGCACCAGATTGACAATATCCCGGGTTGGCCCCAGGAGGACTCCTTTGCAACCGGCATAGGTACAACCGCGCATGGTGATGATACCTGGGGTGGAACGGACATTGGCTGTAATTTCAGGCGTATCGTTTTCCAACGCCTCGTTGATCATTATTTGTTTAGCGCGTTTACGGGCTACCTTGGGCGGATATTTTTTCAGCAATTCCGCTTTGACATCGGCAGGATCCCACTGCACCTTTTTTTTCTTGGTTGCTGTTGCCATTTCAGTACTCCTTATTCCAAACATTTACAACTCAGTGGTTTGGGTTGTTTCGGGGTTCACCCAAATATTTACTCTTATAGTTAGGCTTTTCATGCATTAGTGTTTAAAAAGCCTGAAATCAGACGATGGCTTTTTCGCCTGTCTCACCAGTTCTTACCCGCACAGCATCCAGCAGTGGCAAGATAAAAACCTTGCCATCACCGGGCATGCCGGTCTGATTTGTATTGATTATCGTATCCACTACACACTCCACCATATTGTCTTCCACTACGGCAGTTAGGAGGCGTTTGGGATAGAGCTTCCCCTTTTCCCCGAGCAGGGCTGCGGCTTCCTCGTAGCCCTGTTCAGCCCCTTCGAGAATCTGCGGGTTTACAAAACCCTTGCCACGGCCATGAGCCTCATGAGCAAAGAAGGCATCCACACCACAATCAGTGAGAGCCTGCTTAGTCTGGTTCATCATATTTATACGCACTACAGCGACCACCTCTTTCATGCCGGTACCCCCTCAGAAGCGGCAGCAGTTTCCTTGGTGCCGGAACTGATTGTGTAAGACTCCTCAACATCACTAACAAAAATCTTACCATCACCAAAGGCGCCTTTGCCTGCTGAACGTGCTGTGTCCATAATGGTATCAATGATGAAATCTTTGTCCTCGGCATTCACAACACTCATCAACATCACCTTGGGGAGTTCATCATAGGTGATATCACCAATCTTAATACCGCGCTGTTTACCGCGACCGGCAACGGCATATTTAGTAACAGCAGGAAAGCCAGCATCCATGAGGGCCGCCATGACAGCATCTGCTTTTTCAGGTCGAATAATTGAGCGAATCATTATCATCATAACTATATCTCCAACTTAACCGGGAGGTTGTATCACCTGACCGGTATATTCTTTTTGTTTGTCTTAAATAGTATTTGTCAAATTACTTAGGCTGCCTGCATCAGGCCGTACTCCATGAGCAACTCTTCAAGCACCTCAATTTCCATTGG
>JAFLJO010000067.1 GCA_022712975.1 Desulfocapsa sp. | reverse complement strand
GGCAATATATTTTGAATCGATAAAATACCCTTTAACTTTATGCTTTTTTTTATCAACAATTTCTATGATGTCAAAGGTATCAAGTTTGTGAAGATTTCTTTGGATGTCAGAGATGGATATTTGTTGCATATGCCCCTCCTGTTTAAATCATATATGTTTTCATATATAGTAACACCTCTACTCATAGTGTCAATTTTTTTCGGAAAGAAAGGACAAATCTGGAAATATCATTTTCTTATGTTTCAATCCCCCACTGTTACAGAAAATCAGTTATGATTAAGAGCAATAACCATGGATCAAGCTGTTCCTACCCACGATTTTGTTCCCTTTAAAGATTCCCCTTTCTTCGAAATATTCGTTTATAGCCCCTTCACGGTGATAACTATAGTGGACCCCATATTTGAGACAGCCTGCTAAGGTACAAAACAAACTGTTTCGGAGGGGATTGTGAAACGAAAAAAATATAGTAACGACCTAAAAACGAAGGTCGCCTTATCCAGGAAAAGGGGACAGGAAAAGGGGACAGATCTATTTTTGGGAGACAGATCTATTTTTGTATCTTGCCCGGACGTCCAGGCACCTTGTTCGAAAAACGAATACCAAGCTTTAAAGAAATTTCTTCACGGAACCGATTGCTTCCAGTTAGCTGCCCTCGCTGAAGAGAATCACGAATAAGTTTCAGTTCATACTCAGGCACTGTGGCTAAAACATACTCAGCATAGGCTTCTTGCCTTTCTGTTGCACTGTTTCCCTGTGACAAATAAAACGAATCAAAATCAACCACAAGATCCTTCTTTCCTTCGCCTTTGCAACAATAGCTTGACCATCGGTAATCAGAAAGATCTGAGACCATACCAGCACGTAATGGATTTAAATCAATATACCGACAGCATGCGGCTAAATATTCCACTTGAGAAACAATGCTGGATTTAAAACGACCTTCCCATAAACTTCCTGTCCGTTTTTCTAATTTGTTAACATATCTGGTTTGTCGGCCCGCAACATGTTTCATTAGCTGGGATAACCCTTCTGGATTTCCACCAGGATCAACAACAAGATGAACATGATTTGTCATTAGGCAGTAGGAGTAGATCTTACACTTAAACTCCTGTTTATAATAAATAAGATTTTCGCGATAATAATTATAATCATCGTCGTCAGAAATAAAAATGGTTTGGCGATTGTGACCACGCTGCATAATGTGGTGTGGGGTGTTTGGTAGGATTATTCGTGCTGATCTTGGCATTAGACACTATTACATGGTAAGTATTACGTCGCAACCACAAAATAAATCTGTCCCCTTTTTCTTTCCACCATAGACGAAACAAGTCGCTAACAGTAAATTTAGCTCGCCGAGCCTAACTTATTGGCGAAAAAAAATCATGCCACCGGGGACTAAATAACTACTCTCTGGTTATAAAAGAAAGTGCGATTAAACCGAAAAATCCGGTCGCCAGAACAAGGACAAGCTCACCTTTATTGATTGATAATTGCTTTTTTCTCTTGGAAAACAGGACGAATAGGGACAATGCCGCAAAAATACCCGCTATCGACCATAAACCACCAAACTGTAATTGGAGATCAGCCTGCCCGCGGTATGGATTGTCAAACCTAATCTGATAGGGAAGGAGCAGATCTCGTGAAACCTTAACCAGAAGCGGTGTAGGATTATGCCGTTCAAGTTCATAGGAACGAAACGCATTATAGTCACTATCCATTGCTGTTCCGTAAACCATTTTAAATCCACTGCTGATTGCCGTTTTGTACATGGGATTTATAAGAAATTTAAAATCCATATTGTAAGGCTTATACGTATCCACCGGTAGAGAAATAAGGCGATAATTATCGTATGAAATCAGATACACGTCACCCTGTCTTGTGATAACAGTTCCGTAGAATTCCTTACGTTTATTTTCAGAAATGATAATGTCCTGAACATCAAGGCTTGAATCAATCGGGGTTTTAATAATTTCAGGTTTATCTAAAACTCTTTTAATATGAAAAACATGCCCCTCACTGTCACGAACAAAAAACCCTTCATCAAATGGTTTGAGATTTGTGGTTTTACCGCCAATGACGGTGGCTGGAAAGACAAATCCCATTTCATTGAGCTTTGCAGTAAAACTATCTGTCAACCCTGTATCGATGCGATTAAAATCAGCATTGATAAACTCCATGGCCTGATCGGTGAACCGGAACACATCTTCAGGAAAGGGCATAATGGCCACTTCCGGATTATTGTTGAAAAGCGGGTAGAGTTCGATCTGCTGATGATGACCATCCAGATGGCGACTCTTAATTTCCAGGCCCTGCTTACCGGCTTTGATGGCCTCTTTGTCAAAACTCTTCCCATCAATACTTACCGGCAACAGTTTTTTCCTTTCAAGATTCTTATAGTAAAGAAATGGTAGTTGGAGCTCAAAATCTGCCCGGTTGTACTCTGTACCTTCTTCGGTCATATAGTTAAAACGATGACCGCCAAGTGACTCCCGGTAAATAAACTGTTTCTGTGTAGGACTGAAAAAGAGCAATGGATTACCAACTTCCTTTCCAAGCACCTTGTCAAATCCGGCAGGTAAGCCATAACTCATGGCAACAATGGCGAGAACGACAGCACTATAGCGTGAAACATATGTCATCATCATCACACACCTCTTTCCTGAAACCTGCGACCGGATTCAAAAACCGAAAGCAGTGCCAACGGTGCAAGCAGTATCAACCAGGGAAGTGCCGGAATAAACCAACCATAACCAGAGCCGGAAAACAGCATGCTAATGAGTACTGCAAAAACCAGAGACAGAAATATTCGTCTTGACCAGTTCATCTCAAGAAGTACGGTTACACCTCCGAAATATGCAAGCAGACCCGCCAATATCCAAGGCAACATTGTCGGTAACGAAGAGACCGCCACTTCAACAGGAAAATACATTTTAAGTGTAAGGTAAATAAGCACAGCATCAAGTCCGCAAATCATCAGGAAGAGCAAAAAACCGGAAAACAGACTGAAAAACAACATGACCTCGCGACTGCCAGGTAAGTGCAGGGAAAGGCGTAACCGCCGCCCCATCATCTCTGGAACAAACTGGGCCGCAGCCAATACCAACCCAGTGATAAGGGGGAGATAACGTATGTCCTGATAAAGTACTGTTTGGATATGAATGGCTTGGTACCAAACCATTTCGGAATGTTCGGAATATATCTGCTGGCGAATATCAAAGAATATTTTCAGACAAATACCAATATTAAGCAGTAAAGCTGCTATAAAATATCGTTTGAGTTTAAGCCACTCTTTGAGCAAAAGAGATGAGAGCATATTAATATTTTCCCATCAGGCCGATAAAGCCATCTTCCAGGGTCATGTCCACTTTGCGCAAGTCTTTAGTTTGGACACCAAGTGTAGTCAAATGCTGGACAACCTGTTGTGTGTCCGCAAAGGAGTAGAGTGAAACCTGTTCACCCCGCTGTTCAAAGCCAGTGATAATATCGTCTTTGCCTAAACTGAGTTCACTTTTATTTAGAAAAACATACTTGTGAAAAGAGGTCATAAAATCATCAAGACCGGTTTGCATTATTTTACCCTGATCAATAAAAATCATGGTATCCACAAGTTGTTCCAGATCCTGGACAATATGACTGGTGACAAATATTGTTTTGCCACCAAGAGCCGAAAAATCATGCAATACGTCAAGAAAAAGGCGTCGATATCCCGCATCAAGTCCCATGGAGTAATCATCAAGAATAAGCAGATCAGGATTCTGAGCCATTATCACCCCAAGCACCACCTGAGACCTTTGGCCACAGGACATATTGGCAACCTTGTGATTATGGGGGAGACCCATTTTTTCAACCAGATTAAAAAAAACCTCTCTTTCCCAGTTGGGATAACACCCGCTATAAAACTTTTCGGTTTGGGAGATAGTCATAAATTCATAGGCCAGATGCCCCTCATGCAAGAGACCGATCCGTGTTCTGGTAGCTGGGGGCAAGTCGTGAGAATCCTCACCAAGCACCAGGCATTTGCCGGCAACTGGTTTGAGAAAACCCATCAGAATATTGACAAGAGTCGTTTTTCCCTGGCCGTTCTTCCCCAGCAGACCACAAATCGACCCCTCAGGAATCGAAAAGTTAAGATCCTCGTAGATGACTCGTTCACTGTACTGATGACGAAGGTTATGTACTTCAATGGCGTTCATAAAACATTGATCCCATTAGTCTGAGTTTACACTTTCTTTTTTGCAATCCTTTCCTTTTTTAGCAGCACAGGTCGAAGAACCGCAAGAACACCACTTGCCTCCAGCGATTTTACGATACAAATACCAGACTGCAATAACGACTATTGCACCGGTTACAAGAATGTCCCACAGTTCCATTCACATTACTCCCCAAAAAAAAACCACGGATAAAGTCAAGTATTCACCCTTATCCGTGGGTTAAGCAATTCAGGTTATTTCATATCCTTTGCCTGAATCCAGATCACAGCATCACGAGAGCATTTTTTATCCTTGTATGTGTAATCAGGATCAAGATCCAGTGCAGCAAATCCCCACCAGCCTGCGCGTGGAATACCATAGGTGAAAACACCATTATCGTCAGCAAAAATGGTCTGTAATATGAACGAATCCTGTGGTGCCTCAACTTCAGCTTCTTTTGCAAAGCTGTTTGTATCCACATTCATTGCATGATTCAAAAACTCGACCTCAATTTCTGCGTTTGGTACAGGTTTTCCATTGAACAACACCCGTCCCTGGAAGACATTACCAGTCCAAGTGTCATAGGGTTTTGTAAGAGGTACAATTTCAGTTGGCAGTCCTACCGGCTCACTCCAGGCACCCGGTTCTCCACCGACATTGACAATGACTTTGGTATTCTGCTTGATATAAAATGAGTCTGACTTCTCCCAGTAAGGCTCAGGAATCAGGCAAAAAATATGATCGCCGCCACGAGCCTTGTACGTTGTTTCCCAGGCCGTGCCTGAATTGCCTATACCTTCCCAGGAAATTGGTTTTAAGGTGTCAAGCAAATCAGTACGCTTTGGGGCATTTTCCCCCCTGGTACGAATCACAAAAAACTGTTCTGCCTTACCCATGTCCATGGTATGCCCTGCGTCAAAGGGATGAGTAAACACCAGCTTGAGTGGAATCGTGCCCCCCTTGGTCATGGCCATTTCAGGGGTGTAGATAATCTGAAAATGAGCGGATGCCATGGAAGCCGATCCGAGAATTGCAGCCCCTGCCAACAGGGAAACCAGTTTTGTTTTCATTTTGTACTCCTTTTTCGTTAATAAAATTATTCTTTAAAATGCCAACCTATAAGCTCAACAAGTCGGACAAAAGAGGGCTCGACGATAGACGCCAGCGGTCACTATTCAACTATTTCTTTACCGGGCACCTTAATACTGTGCCCTTCGCCTGCATCAAACAAGACGATAAAATCACCTTTTGGCTTATCAAAAGTAAACTCGGAATCCTCATTCATTTTCCCTTCCAGCAGAACCCTGCCATCCGGTGTTTCAAGACGTATAGAAACGCCGGCTGCTGATGACCCATCCGAGAAACCGCCTTCACAAGTGATGGTGTCATCACCATTGTCAAAGCATGAACATAATGGAGTGTGCGCCAAGGCAATAGTCGCACTTATCAGTAAAGATGCTGCTACAACAAAAGTTTTTAAAAACATTGAAAACCTCCTCATTAGTTTTCTGGTTAATAATTAGTAAATACATGCGAACTTAGCCTGACCAATTATAGCTGTCAAGTATTTTATTAGGTGTGGCGAAAACAATACTTACCAGCAAATTTCCGTTGACTCCATGTAAAATTTACCGTATACAGAAGTCCTCAATATAAGAAATCCTTGAACTGGAGAGCCACATGCGTAAACAAAAAAGAGGAAACCAGTGCAGAATGCTGGGAGATTGCAAACCGGGACAACGTGCAACAATTCGATGCCACCATGGGAAAGGTGCTATTCGTCAACGATTGCTTGATCTGGGCTTTGTGCCCGGTGCAGCAATAGATATGGTCAGGAACGCACCGCTCGGAGACCCTATCCAATGCAAAGTTTCCGGTTATAACGTCACATTAAGAAGATCAGAAGCTGATTTTATTGAACTAGAGGACGAAAAGTAAACAACA
>JAFLJO010000039.1 GCA_022712975.1 Desulfocapsa sp. | reverse complement strand
AGAATCATAACCACACCGATGGGAAAGAGCAAGAAGGTTTAAAAACTATGCGGAATGTGTTTCAAGCATACACTCGTTAAGTCCCTCTCATTCCCACGCAGAGCCTGGGAACGAGGTAAGGCTTTTTTGCGACCCCGTAAGGCTTTTACCCACAAGTTTAATTCCACTCTGACCCCTTTTGTTCTGAATAACCCTTAAGTCAATAAATCAACAACGTCCCCTTTCCTTACCCATTTTCTGCGCTTTCTGCTATTGTCGAGTAAAACGACTGGTACTATAAACTCGCCCATTCTCCATAAGCATATACTCCCCGCCATAGGGATCTTGGGGAATCTTTTCAAGATACTGTTTGTCAACCAACTCCTGTAACGACCCAGGCTCCCTGGAATATTCATTTTTGAATGCATGTGCTGCCCTTTCAATGGTCAACGCTCCTTGTAACGCATGGAGGCGTTTCAGATAGTACTGTCGTATTTCGTGATTTCGCTCTTTCGCCAGCATTCGTTCAAGGAGTTCAATGGAAAACTGATAATTCCCCTTGTAATAGGCAAGACGTGACGCCAGTGAAGCCATTAAAGGAGGCGCATCGGGAAATCTGCTCGCAACTTCAAGATACTGGGCACCCTTTTTGGCATCTTGAAGAAAGTAAAAATAATTGAAACCGATATAAAACGGAAAACGGTAGTCATCCGGGTTGTATTTCTGGCCAACCTTGAGAATATCTACGGCATCCTGATACCTTCCCGCCCCCCAACTCAGATTATTAACAGCAAAATGATAGGTGTCGTAAAAGTATGGATCAAGCCTGGTGGCTATTTTGATAATGCGCATAACATAGTCCCACTCAGCATCCGATATAGTCTCCTGTTGCTGAAGTTTTTCACCTACAAAAAAAATAGCCTTCAGTAACTGCAAATCGGCAACCAGCCCCTGGAAATCCAGAGCAGCTGCACAGTAAAACTCCACAGGAAGTGTGTAATTAACCGTAACCCCACTATTAAGCGTTCTTTTCGCCGCAAAGGTATGAGAGTACAACCCCACATGCAGGATCAACAAAAAAAACAACCCTGATACGCAGACAAACCTTCGAATCACAGCAACTCCTTTCGCTTAAAAATCGTCGCAGTCAGACAAAGCACAATGGTCGAATAGACCACACCATACATGGTGAAATAACAAAAATCAGCAGCTGAAACGAACATTCCATGGGCAGAAATCACCTTTACATCAAACAATTCAAAATTGGGAATAATATACCTGAGAAAAAAGAGCAAATCATGAACCATCGGAGTTACAGTCTCTTTTCCAGCCCCAATTGATATAAAGTTAATAACATCGGAAATCGATTGACCAACAAGATACGTTGCAAGGGAGAAAAGGAGATTCACAAAAGAACTTGTTGTTATGACAGCAAAAAGAAGAATAATGGAATTAAAGACCATTATCTTCAAAAAATCAAAATAAATGGCCTGGAGATAAGCCAACCAACTAAATGATGAAAAATATAGAGAAAACTGATGTTTCAGATACAACAAGGTAAAGCAGGAAACAATAGTCAGTAAAAAATATGCAAAAAAGAAAACTGCCAATAAACCAAAATACTTGCCCCATATATACCTGGTACGACTAATTGGCCTGGAAAGCACAAAATAGATAGTCCTTTTATCCAGATCCTGGGCAATAAGATTAACAGAAAGAGAGGCAGATATCAGCAAGCCAGCAACACTGATGGCACTGATATTAAAATCAAAAGCAACTTTCCCCAGATCCTGCATAAAAAAGTTCGCAAAAACCGCACTGAGCACAACAACAAAAAGGGAAAACACAAAAATGCCAAAAAAGATCCGGCTTCGCACTCCCTGTAAAAATGTAACTGTAATCAAAGGCAACATAGGTCTCCCTCACTGAGCAACAATGTCATTAAAGATACTTTCCAGAGTAATATCAGAAGATTGGATATTGGCAACAGAGATCGATTTCGAATGGAGTATTGCGAGTATATGATTCAACTTACCGGCATCAACATACACGCAGAGATGCTCTGGGAGTTTTTTAATTTGACACCCTGCCATCCTTAACGTTTCTTCATTCTGCGAGGAGTATTCCACGAGGATTTCTACTCCTTTCTGCGCCAGAAAGATATCGGCCCTGCTTAGATTACGCCTTACCTCTCCGCTGTGCATAATAATAACTTCATCACAAAGGCGTTCCACATCGCTTAGAATATGAGAGCAGAACAGTATCGTTTTTCCCCTGGAACGCAGATCAATCATAAGATCGAAAACCATCTGTCGGCCAAAAGGATCAAGCCCGCTCATTGGTTCATCAAAAATCAACAGCTCAGGATCATGAACAATGGCAGCGGCAAGCCCTGCCCGTTGCGTCATCCCTTTGGAAAATGTTCGCAAACGTCTGTTCAGTTCAGTGTGCATTCCCACCTGTTTGGCCGCTCTCTCCGCTTTCACAATAAAGTCCGCTTTTTTCATACCAAAACTGCTTGCAGAGAACCACAGCAACTCACGAAAACTAAGATAATCATAATAGTAAGCGTTTTCCGGAAGATAGCCAATCCTCACACCTTCACGAAGATCAATCGTACCGGAATCTGGTACGGTAAATCCCAGTATGGTTTTAATAATCGTACTTTTACCCGCTCCGTTCTGCCCAATAATTGAAACAATCTTCCCTTCCGGAACACAAAAAGAAACATCCTTGAGAATTTCCAGACGTGATGCGAGCAACTTTTTTTGTTTTATAGATTTGTAGACCTTTTTAACATGTATCATAAGAAAACCTTAGAGGGCAATTCCATCGGAACTAAATTGTCTTGGAAGAAACACTTTTTCTTCCTTCAATTTTTCTATCTCTGCAAGTGGTAGCAATTTGTTGATATTTATATTGTTTTCCTTTGATATTATCAGGGCGTTGCACAAATGGAGTAACGCAAAATACTTGTCTTCGTATGGATCTCGTTGAAAAGCAAAGTCGGCATAATACTTAGACTTCTCATAGTCTCCAAGGATAAAATGTAATTTGGCCAGAGTAAATGCGTACGAGGAAAAATGATTTTCTTCGAAATACTTCGTCATCTCGCCCAAAACATGACGAGCCAGATCCTGATCATCTATTTCGTGAATCTTGTCTACCAGATTGGTATAGAGAGTGTGCTTGAACCGCCAACCATAAACAGAGTTGTCTTTATTCTCCTTCAGGTACAGGGATTCAGCAGTTTTAAAACGTTCTGCAAAGGGACTCTCCGCTGTAATCATATATTGCCTGAAGTTATGCAGATTATGCATCTGAAAGCAATGCATTACTACAAAATAGTTTATAAAAACAAGAAAAAGAACAACTATCGGCATCACAAGCTTCTTGCTGATAAAAACATTTTTTCCACGCCACCTGCCAAGTAATGGTGCAAAGGCCAAACAGGCCATAAGGGTCAGATTATGGAAATACAATGGATGACTGAAACACATCATACACATAAACGAAAAAATAACGAGAAAAGCAAAAAAATCATAATGCGATTTCTGCTTATAGAAACGAACAATCAGCATCATGGCAAAGGAGAGCACCACAAGAAAGACCAGAAGGCCATGCTCGGCAAAGATATGCAGAAAATCATTATGTGCCCAGAGGGTCTGGGAAATGAGATCATATGGCAGATGGAGAACTTGTACCGACTGGATGGTATAATCACCTAAATTCCTTGCATAACCACCAAAGCCGGTACCGGTGAGGAGGTTATCCCCACCCATAAGAATTGCCGCCACCCAATAGACCAGGCGCGCATAGGTTCCAGAGTCATCAGACCAGCTGTCCCCGGCACGAGATAAGGGCGTCCACTCGCCTGCAAGCTGTGCTATGCCCCAGGCGATAACAACAACCACAAAAAGATGTATAAAATAGGGCGTCAGTCGTTTCACCTGTTCATTTCGCCGAAAAGCAAGAACCAGAAGCAAACAACAGCAGAGTGCCAGTAATCCTCCCCTTGAAGCCGTCATAAAGAGAACCACCGCCATTACAAGTGCCGGAACAAGATAGAGCAAATGCTTACGCCCTGTACTGCTCAATATCTGGAAGTGACTGAACAGGCCCATCAGCATCAAGGTGGCCATTAAGTTTGCCTGACCATAGTTACCAGACAGACGACCAGTGGCAGCAAGGGAAAGACCGAGCTTTGCAGCCACGTACAAACCAAGGCTATAGATAGCTGAAATCAAAGCGGTATAAGCCAAAAGGATAACAACATGGCGGCGAAGCGTGGTAATTGAGAGTAGTGTAAGGCAGAGTAGATAAAGCCCCAAAAAGGCCAGAACCGTAGCGTCATTTTTAAAACTTAAGGCCACTAAAACGGCTGCAAGAAAGAGGGTAAGTAATGGTAGTGATATTTCTATCCTCTTTTGCCTGTCACAAAACAGAAAGAAGAGAAAAGCGAGGTTCAGGAATAATAATGAAAATAATGATTGAGAGACGTGTGGTGAATGGTAGAAAAACGGGATATGAAGGAAGCAGGAGCCAATGGCTACACTGAGTAAAAGTAGAAAAAAGCCCCTGTTGGGGTTCAACAGGGACTTTTTGCAGTTTTTATAGTTCAAGGTATGTTAGAGTGTTGACCAATCACCAGGTGTAGCAACGGAAGTATACCCTGGTGCTGCTGTAAGTAAATCCCCAGAGGCGAATTTCTCGGTAAGATCATTTTTGAATATTTTACTATTTAAATTAGTAGTCGCATAAACTCTATTTCCCTGAGCATGCCCCATCGATATCCAAAATGCTGTTGCGTCATTGCTACCATCAGCAGTATTATTCGCAAAATAAGTACCTTCTACACCATTTGAAAGTTTGGTTGCCTGTAAGTGTTTATTGTTGTCCGCAATGGTTGCAGCATAAGAATTAGTCGCTAGTAAAGTAAAGAAAACAGCAGTTATTATAGGTTTGATCATCACGATATCTCCTTGATATATTATTATATTAAAATAGTTTTTTTTCGACATTCAAGATTTACTTTTCAAATCACTGAGCACATAAACTTTATCTCGCCCTAGAGATTCCAAGCTCACTTTAGAATATCACTTGCACAACAAGTACCTTCCCAATCACTTGAACGTTTGGTTGAGAACAAGCTCCCCTCAAGATCAGCAATATAAGAAGAGTTATTCATCAGGATAATGAAAACTATCTGCATATTGGGCTTCAAGATCTGTCTTGGCATTTTTAAGATCTGCCAGTGCTGCTGAGTTAAAAGCCTTTTGACGATAGGAAGCAAACTGCGGAATGGCAATGGCTGCCAGGATGCCAATAATGGCAACAACAATCATCAATTCAACCAAGGTAAAACCTTTTTGGTTACTTTTACGTTCTTTTGTAAGCAATCTCATCATAATTTTTCCCTCCTACAGGGGTTAAGTTAAAGAATTATACATTATAAACGCAGGGCTTCTTAATTATCCCCCTACGCTTTCATCTTATTCAAGACATGTGCCACTTAAACAATAAAATATGTTAAAAGGCATAACACACAGAGATAATAATGTATTTTTAACGAAAAACCTTGCGTCGTCAATATCAATCCTCAACAACAATGGCAAAAACAAGCCAACAACTGACAAAATCTCACAACAAGTGACACAATTTGTCAGCTTGGAGAAGGGAAAGGGGACGCTGTTGATTTATTGACTTAACATAATAATTGGGAAATTCCGGGGAAGGAAAGGGGACGTTGTTGATTTATTGACTTAACAATTTATTCCGGTTTATTCCGGGGACACGTTACCCATTCATTGTTATAAAAGAACCAAAAGGGACAGGCGAGGGAAAATTCCGGGGACACGTTACCTATTCCTTGCTATTAAAAACAATCAGGCCAAAATATATCTCTAAAAAAGCGGACAGGATACCGATTTGCAGTACACGGATGGTGATAGAATAACACACAGTTTAGGTGCTGTGTTTATAGGACAGTCGGCAGATGCAGGCTTCAGTTGTAACATGCAACAGAATGGTTCAAGGCTCAGGGTAATGCCAGATGAATTTTGATTGCTTCATCAATCAGGCTTGCCTGTTCTTCGGTCAATCGTCCAAATCGTTTTATTAATCTGCTTTTATCGAGAGTACGTATTTGGTCGGCTTTGATTTTTGATTTTTTTGGCAGGTTAGCGTTTCCTTTCGACAACAATAATTCAAAAGGATAAACTTTTTTTAATTGTTGTGAAGTGATTGGCAGTACGGTGACTGTGCCTCCATACCTGTTATTTAGATTATTTGACACTACGACAACTGGGCGTGTTTTGGAAATTTCTCGCCCTACAACCGGGTCAAGAGCTGCTAAATAAATGTCGCCGCGCTTAATAGTCATCCCAGCCCTCAAGATCAAGTTGTTCGAAATCCCCTGCAAGCTCTAAACCTTCTTTTCTGGTCGCCTGGTACCCTTCAACGAGCAATTCCTTCAACTTTTGTTCCTTAAGGTGCTTGATTTCTTTGGCTATCGCACTACTTACAAATTTGCTGAGTTTACGCGGTGCTGTTATTTGTTTCAGTTCCTTGGCCAACGGCATCGGCAGGGTGACATTCAGTCTTACGGTTTCCATGGTTTTTCGTCTCTCTTGTGCAGGTTTAAAGTAGTAAACCAACTCCTGTGTGTAATATTATGTGCGCTAATAGGCGCAATGTCAAGCGCCAACATTCCGAGCCAAAATTCCGGGAGAGTAAATCCGGGGAATTCCGGGGACATGTTACCTATTATCAAAAACATTGCTATTTTATCGCAATGCCCTTATTTTATAAGGTATGAGCGACGTTATAAATCCCCATGATGTTTTCTTTCGGGAGTGGGGTCAGGCTTCCAAGTTGTTAAGTTGGTGTGTATTAGAAAA
>JAFLJO010000139.1 GCA_022712975.1 Desulfocapsa sp. | reverse complement strand
AGTTTTGGCGATCTGGTTTTTTATCAAATTTAGCTTTAGAACCTGATCGATCACCGCGACCTTCGCCACGACCACCGCGCCCACCACTGCGTTCGCCCCGATCACTACGGCCACCGCGACGATCATCACGCCCACCTTGCTTTTTATCAAAGAAGGATTTTTTACCCCGTGGTTCACTTGGAAGGTTTGGTTTGCCTTCAAGACGCAAAACTTTAATTGTTTTTTCGATTGTGCCGCTTGAGCCAACCGATTTCATAAAGCCATCAATTATATTAGATGCTAATTCGATAAAGGTTTCATCTTGGGAAATACGAATGGCACCAATTTCGCGTTTGGTCATATGACCGACACGGCATAAAAGCGGAATAAGCCAGCGTGGTTCAGCTTGTTGTTTGCGCCCCACGGATAAAGATACCCAAACGCCATCTTCAAAATCAGCATCTGCCCTTGCACGACTGCGTGTTTCAGGTTCTGGCCCAGCATCTAATAATTCTTCGAAATAGCAAATATTATAGCGGGTGCATATACCAAAACATTTGAAGAGATGTACCCAAAGAAATTTCGTTTCATTCGTAAGAATCTGGAAGTGATCACCCCCATGAAAGTGGATGTGGAGTCCGACAAACCTATTCCAAATCAAAACTATTATCAGGTCTCTGCTTCAATGACTTTAAATGATGCAGAAATGGGGCAGCTGGTTTTACTCATTCCTGCAGAGCCTTTTGGACTTGATGTACAAGAAACTGTTGAGCAGGCCACCGTATCCGACGTAACCAATAATGAGACAACACCTGAAAAAACAACAGAAGAAAGTCAATTCGATTCAGAAAGTGATGCCGCGCAAGTCGAAAAAGTAACAACAGAGGCCAAGCCATTTGATGTAGAAAAACAGAAAAAACGTGTTGATGCCTGTTTAAAAGAATCTCACGCCCGTATGGGTGAAGAGCTTGGAGCCATGCTTGGTACTGAAGTAAAACTTTCAGAACATACAACTCGCCTAATGAATAAGGAAGATTACTTCTTTGACGAGGCGTCCGGAAAACAGATACTTGCACATATTGATGTGGTTGGAGATATTGCAGGTAAGGGGTATCTCTATATTAGTTTAAAAGATGCAATATTCATTGGTGGAACACTCATTATGTTGCCGCCGGGTGAACTTGTAAAAAGTGCAGCAGAAGAAGATTTTAACGATGATATAGAAGATGCATACGGCGAAATAGCAAATATTATTTCAGGCGTCTATACAAAGGTGTTCGAAGAACAATATCCGGATAAGATTCGTTTTATTAAAACCGGCCTGGAACAGGTTGTGCCAATGAAAGTAGACACAGAGTCAGATGCTCCCATGCCTGATGTTTCCTATTATATGGCTACGAGCAAGGTTACCATTGGTGACAAATCTCTTGGCAATCTGCAACTACTTGTTCCAGCGTCTATTTTTCAGCTTGAACGTCTGGGAGAAGAAACGGCTGCTGATGATGCACAGGCAGCGGAAAAAACACAATCTACTGTAAGTTCCAAGGCTGATGCTGCTACAGGATTTGGGTCAGCAGGAGTTAAAGTAACAGGTGAAGGTGTACTCAATCCTGAGTTTATCATCCTGAGCAATGATGGCGGTGTCTGCTCGACAATAACAGCTGTTTTAAATAATCAGGGGATAGCTTATAAGGTTCTGGATTATAAAGAGAGTGTCAGTGACTATCTTCCTGGTGATGTGAAGGCTGTTTTTCTTGTTATGTCAACTGTTGACGAACAAGGATTGGGAGTTGCTGTAAAAATCAGCGCGGCAAGTTCCTTGCCGCTTATTGCAGTAGGTCCCGAGTGGACACGAACAAAGGTTATAAAGGCTGTAAAGTATGGGGTTGATGATATTCTACTCACACCTGCAAGTGAAGCTGATATCATGGGGAAAATTAATTCAGTTCAGGCAAAAATGGCGGCTTAGCTATTTGTTATGTGTAGGAAATTAACCTTAATGGTAACTGGAACATGATGCCCTGCGGGCAGAATGTATTCGGTATTCGGTTTTCGGCAAGCAACATAGGAACAACTCCCACAGAAACTTTGATTTTCCGATACATTAAAATGAAAAATAAAATGAGAAGGCAGGAATGTTTCTCTGATTCAAAATAGTTTATGAATCAAAGTTGCCACGAGAGCATTTAACATAATGTCCCTTTCTTATATTTTTTCTGATAAAAAAAAAGAGCCTTTGTCTTGCTTAAGACAAAGGCTCTTTTTTTTACATTTTCTGATTAGAAGCAATTATTTCTCATCATTCTCAGAAAGTCCTTTCACAAGCATTGCACCGGCAAGTCCGAGGACGCCGATTTCTTGCACTTTTCTCATGGCAGGTTTCACCATGGAAGCCATCATGGCACGGCGCTTAACACTGTCCATATCTGCAAGCTTTGGTGTGTATTCAGCAAAAAGAAGTGCCATATCTTTCTTGGTTCCAAAATACAGAGTGTTAGGTCCAAGATGTCCATCTTTTACTTCAAGTCCTTTAGCGCCGTTTTTTACATACTGCGATACTGCCGAGTTAGGATCATCAAGATCCCCAAAAATACGTGCATCAGTGATACAGGCCAGCACACAGGAAGGTACCAGTCCCTGGTCAACACGAGGTTTACAGTAAGTACATTTGTCGACTTTACCTACACTGTTTTCATCGGCCTGGGCAGGATTAACAAAACGGGCACCATACGGACAGGCATCAGCACATGCACCACAACCAACACAGCGCTCCTTATCTACCTGTACAGTACCATCAAATGGATCTTTCCAGGTGGCAGTTACCTTCAGGGTGGTTGTTTTTCCGGATTTTGCATCTGTAAAGATCCTTTCAACCGCATCTACAGGGCATACGGATACGCAGGGTGTTACATCACAGTGATTACAAAGTCCGGGGTAGTAGGTCGCTGCCATTCCATAATCGGTCATGGTTGGGCCAAGACGTTTTACCCAGTCACGCTGGTAGGGAACTGGAACTTCCCATTCTGCCCGACAGGCAATTGTGCAGGCATGACAGCCCACACAACGTTTCAGATCTATGATCATTCCATATTGCATTGAATATATCCTCCTGAAAAGGCTTAAAGATAAGATTAAGCTGGAATATCCAGAACCTTTCCATTTTTGATCAGTTTAACAAAGTTATTTCTCATTCCATGAGCTCCCGTTTCCGGGTCAACAGCCAGAATTGTAATCAGGGACTGAGCATCAACACCGGCATTAACACCTGTGGTCATCAGCGGGTTAGTGGAACCATAACCGTGATACATGTAAACACAGTCTTTTCTGATTCCAGCAGTTACCTTAACGGTGGTAGTGGTGGTAGATTCAACACCTTCACTGTTTATAAAGCCGACAGTGTCGCCATCCGTGATTCCGATTTTGGCAGCAACCTCATCATTCACCCAGACAGGGTTGTCAGGCATGGCATTGTGCAGCCATACATTGTTTTGACTTCTGTTAAAGGTGTGAACTGGAGTCCGGCCAAATAGCAATCTGGCAAATCCTTTTGGAGTATCAGGAACTGCAATATAGGTAGGAACCCCGGGAAACCCGGTATCTTCAATGTCTTCATTGTAAAGACGAACTTCAAAGTCTTCAGGCATGACGTATGGATCCTTACCTGGCCTGATATGAATACCGTCTTCGGCTCTCAGTTGCTTAATGGAGAGGTCTACTGATGCAAGGCTCTTGTCCACCAGTTCTTCAATGGTTTTGACAGGAATCTTGTCTTCATGCCCCATGCGTTTGGCAATTTCGTTACAAATATAAACTTGATCTTTGCGCTCAAACATTGGGGCAACAAGTGGCATACGAGCAGCAATATATTGCTGATGCTCCTTGGAAAAATCCCATTGAGTCCCTCTTTTTATTTGATCATAACGTTCAAGGTAGCTTAATTCCGGCAGAAGGATGTCAGCCCATGCGGTAACATCGGTTGGCAGAACATCAACACACATTACAAAGTCCATGGCCTTGAAGAGATCTTTCGTCTTCTGCTGGTTAGGAATGGTCTGAATGAGGTTTTGCCCCCATACCACACAGCTTTTTATCGGGTAAGGCTTACCGGTTATGGCACAGTCACGAATTAGATCTGTGGGAGTTCCCGGAGGACTATAAGGATAAATTTTTTCATCTTCTTCGGGGTCGTAGTTCAAATCATAATCATGATCATGATCTTCCCATGCCCAGGAAACACCTTTTACTCTTGGCATTTTGGCGGGAACCCAACCACCTTTTACATAAAAAGCACCAAGAATTCCAGTAAGACAGGCCAAAGCACGCTGACGCTGGAAATCATTTCCGTGCCAGGATACGAAACGACCCGGGTGGATGGCTACATTCGGTGCATTTGCTGCCAGCATATCAGCAACTTCCTTTATCTGCTCCGCAGGAATGTCACATACTTTGGCGGCTTTCTCAAGTGTCCACTCTTTAATACCTTCTGCGAATTCATCAAAACCATCGGCGTAATCTTCAACAAATTCTTTGTTATATTTGTCGTTTTTCACAAGGTAATTCATGATGCCCAGCAAATATGCTGTGTCAGTACCGGGTTTAATCTGAACCCAGATATCAGCTTTAGCAGCAGATGCAGAAAAACGTGGATCAGCAACGATTAGTTTAGCACCATTTTGTAGACCCTGGATATACTGTTTGACATGAGAGATATGAATATTTTCACCAAGGTGGACTCCAATGAAAAAGAGGACTTTGGTGTTTGCCATGTCAACTTTTTCGCCAGGTGCCTTGTTGATTGTAGCAACATAGGCAGTGTCACGGATACCGCGACACTGGAAAAAAGATGATTCTGAAACGTTTTGAGTTCCTACAACACGTTCAAAGTAGCGTAAGGGGTATTTGGCAGATGCACCATGTGGGAAAACACAGATTGCGTGTGCTCCATATTGGTCAACGGTACTTTTTAACTTGGAACCACATTCATCGAGTGCCTCTTTCCAGGAAATACGTTTCCATTTGGGAGCACCACGTTTACCAACATTTTTCATGGGGTATTTCAGGCGATCCACATCGTAAAGCAGCTTCATGCCGGCCCCGCCACGAGCACATATTGCGGTTCCGTTGTCAATGGATTTAGGGTTTCCTTCGAGTTTAATCAGGCGACCGTCCCGTACCTTGCCAACCAACTGGCAACGCCAAAAACACATTTCGCAGATTCCACCCACAACAGTTTTGTCACCGGCAGTTCCCGTTGCATCGAGCGCTGATTTGGTGACACCGGTGCTCGCGGAAACAACCTTAGACAAAGGTATCGAGGCTGCTGCCAGGGATGCCGTCTGAAGGAATTTACGTCTTGTTAGGTTGAAAGCCATCTTCGTCTTCCTCCTTGGTAAAATAATCAATTAATTGTACAACCACCCTGTAAAAAGGATGGTGGGCTCCTTCTGTTACCCTGGGATGAAACTTTTTGTACCAAGGGCGAAACAGTTTTTTCAAAAAATCCTCTACTCCGGTGAAATCTTTTTCTTCAGCCAGAAGTGAAAGAAATTCAAGTTCGTGAATTAAGTGGTCGGGCAGGTCGGCTTTTTCATCCATTCCAAAACCTTTTTCCCGATAGAAAGCAAGGGTGTTACCGGCAAATGTACCCTGCAGTGATTGATCCATATAGACAGATCCGTAGGGAGGGGCAACGACATGAGGAACGCCATTGATAAAAAGTCTGGTGTACTCTACCTGCAGATCTTCAATTGCATCCTGAGCAGCGTCAATTTTTTTTTTTATTGACACGCCTTCTTCAACACCACCAAGAGTTCCAAGTAAATCATAAAAGACCTTAAAGAAGTCTTCAGTCATCCACTCAGCATCAGGGTACTGCATACACTGTGAAAGAAATCGGTAGACCCTAGCTATATCTTCGGATGGTTCAGTTGCAGACATGTGTTGTATTGTATTGTGCTGTATTGTTGGTGAGGTAATGGAAATATGTTAATACCTATACTGTTTTTATTGTTACGGACGTAAAAATAAATATCTTAAAGAATCGTTGTAAAATAGGGCTAACATATCCAAGTGGGTGTGTATTGTCAATATATTGCTATTCACAGGCTTGAAAAAACAGTTGGTTGAGAAGGGTAAACTCGCTTCAGGTTGCCGTCAGATTTTACAACCGAACAATTTAACAAAACTAACCAGCTCAAAAGTTTAAACTATATTTTTTAACGGCGAAAAAGGATTTAATTCGTTTTTCTTGCACGAACTTCATCTAAACGCCGCATACCTTCCATAAGCAATTTCATAAAATAGCCGATCTCTGGGATTTCAAAGTCTTCAGAGGGGATACCCGGGGTGAAACGAAATCGTCCATCCTGTTCTTTTAAAATCTCGTAGAAAGCTGATTCGCCCTCATAGTTATTGTATTTTGCTTTTATAAGTGAACCTTGTCGAAAAGAAAACCTGGCAGTTCCATTAATCAATTGATTAATAGTTAAAATTCCTGTTTTGTTATTCATGTTGAGTGTTTGAAAAAGAGCTTCAGCAGGGATTTCAGCGAGGTTACCAATCATTCCAGAGGAGAGATCTTCTGTGCGGATGATATTGGATTTCGTTAATCTTTTAGCCATCAGGCGGGTAAAATAGAGTTGAATGGCCGGGTATTGCACAAGGATTTTCTGAAAGTTTTCCCTGTCAATATGCAGAATGGCAGAATGTTCCCGTACCTGAATGGTTGCTCCAATGGAGTCATTACAAATAAGGCTCATTTCCCCAAAAACTTCTCCTTTACTAAGCGTGGTGATGGTCATTCCACCATCATTAATAACATTTACGGAACCGGTCACAATGATATAAAAGTTACCACTCGGATCTCCCTTGCGAATGACGATGTCACCCTTTTTAAGTTTGTTGAGGCGAAAAAACTGAACCACTTTTTCAAGGTTTTGCTCATCAATATTCTTAAAAAATGCAAAATCAGAAAGAAGATGCAACATGGAAACAAGTTCGTTTGCATAATTTTCTTCTTTTTCATTTTGAATAAGAGCTAATTCTTTCGTATATTCAAGCCTGAGAGAACCTGTACACCCACTGCAACTTATCATACAAACAGGAATTTTATCGGCACGTTCATATTGAATTATAACCTTTGTAAGGTCGCCGCTTAAAATTTTACACTTTTCCTTACCTGTTGGAGAGTAAATTATCGTCGTATTAACAAAGGTGTTCGCCTCTTTAGAATTCATGGAAATTGTAATACCTGTGACCCCAAACAGATCTCCGTAAACATATAGTGGACAATTTTGTACTTCACTAACTTTAAAAACAGCCTTTGGAAAACCCATAATTTAACCAATGATTACGATGATTACATTGAAAAACTCTTCATTTGCCACCCCCTAATGAACGGGAACAAAGGGCGAGCAGGTAAGCGCAGACTCCAGGTAAGCGCAGACTCCGTGGTGCGCTCCTAACAAACTTTCGTCTACTGACGGTGTTTATACAGCAAATTTCTAGTCAACACCAACAATATATAATATAGACCACCTCTTGACGATATATCAAGCCAATCACTGTTGATTCCAAGAATAAGCATGATTATTTGTGGAATAACTGTTGACTTCAAGGTCTTTTTATATTAATAATTCTTCTTTTTTCGTGTTTAAAAGAAATCAAGAAGTACAGTATTTACATATATCCAGTATATTCAACTGGTTAGACATATATTAGCAAATACATACAGGAGAAATTCGTGGCTAATCATAAATCCGCTGAGAAACGTAATCGTCAGTCTCAGGTACGCCGTCTTAGAAATCGTGCTAACACAACTCAAATGAGAAATGTCATCAAAGCTGTTGATGCTGCAATTGTTACAGGTTCTCAAGAAGATGCAAAAACAGCTTTAAATACAGCTATTCCTCTAATTGCCAAAACAGCCTCTAGAGGAACTATTCATAAAAAGAATGCTTCCCGCAAGGTATCCCGTTTGACCAAACGTGTTAACAAAATGCAGGTTGTAGCCTGATAAAAAATGTCTGCCGGCTGCTATCCGTCGTGTTGCATACTTAGATTCAAAGGGCCATAAAGTCAGTAAGACTTTATGGCCTTTTTTGTATTTTATGGTAAAGTGTTGCAAGTTATCCGACAATTATTGGTATGCTGCGCTCAGTTTTCGATTATATCTTTTTCTTAGTATTGTAAATTCATGGCAACAACAACACCTCTCCCTGATTATAAAAATTTTCTGAAGAGTAGCCATAAGGCCGGTTTAGTGCCGGTCTACCGGAAAATCATATCAGATCTCGACACTCCCCTTACTCTTTTTGCCAAAATTGCCGGTGAGGAAGAACATATCTTTCTCTTTGAAAGTATGGAAGGTGGAGAGAAGTGGGGGAGGTACTCTTTTATAGGCTTTGATCCCATTCTCACTTTTTCGTCAAAAGGATCAAATATTGATGTTAAATCCTTTGGTGAGAGCCTTTCATCAAACTCCTCAGTCCAAGGGAACCCTCTGGAAGTGCTGCAAAGTATTCTTGAGGACTACAGAGTCGCAGAAAATGAGGACTTGCCACGATTCTGCGGAGGAGCAGTAGGATTCCTCGGGTATGACATGGTTCGTTTTATTGAGGAGTTACCAAGTAATCATGAACAGCTTGATTTCCCAGATTCATCCTTTATGATTCCCAGGATTGTTCTTGTTCATGACAGTTTTAAGCAAACGGTTACCGTTGTCTGCTGGGTACCGATTGATGAGAATATGGACAGCCAGGTTGTTTACAATAGAGCTATAAATAGAATAGATGCTGTTGTGGAACTTCTTCGAGCACCAGTAGCTGCTTCCTTTCTGGGCTCTAGTGTTCATGGCAGTAAAACCACTCATTCATTCAAATCCAACATGGCAAAACAAGATTTTTGCTCCATGGTTGATAAAGCAAGAGAGTATATAAAGGCCGGTGATATCATACAGGTTGTAGTCTCTCAGCGATTTCACACAAAGACAGACCTTGTTCCCCTTGATCTTTACCGTGCCCTGCGCCACATTAACCCCAGTCCCTATCTCTTTTTCTTAAAACTTGGCGACCTCATCCAGATAGGATCATCACCGGAGATTCTTGTTCGCAAGGAAGACGATAAGATTGAGCTTCGTCCCATAGCCGGCACAAGAAAACGGGGTAAGACTCTTGAAGAAGATCTGGAACTTGAAAAAGAGCTGCTTGCTGATCCAAAAGAACGGGCAGAGCATCTAATGCTTGTTGATTTAGGACGTAATGATGTGGGCAGAGTGGCTCGTGACGGCGCAGTTGAGGTTACAGATTTGCTGATTGTAGAACGCTACAGTCATGTAATGCATATAGTTTCTGGTGTTCATGCTGTGATTGGAGATAATAAAAATCAGTTTGATGTACTGAAGGCATGCTTTCCGGCAGGAACCGTGAGTGGCGCACCTAAAATCAGAGCAATGGAGATAATCGATGAACTTGAACTGGAAGGTCGCGGCCCATATGCAGGAGCTGTGGGATACTTCGGGTTTTCAGGAAATATGGATTTTTGTATCACAATCAGAACCTTTATAATGCAGGGTGATGATCTTTGGGTACAAGCGGGAGCCGGAGTTGTTTTTGATTCCGACCCTGTTAAAGAATATGAAGAGACCATTAGTAAATCAATGGGCTTGCGACGGGCAGTCGAACTAGCCGAAAAGGGGTTTTAGTCATGCTTGTCATTATAGATAATTACGATTCATTCACCTATAATATTGTTCAGACTATCGCAGGAAATGAATTACGGGGTGAACATTCTGTCGACATACGAGTTTTTCGAAACGATAAAATCAGTATTGATGAGATTGTTGCCTTAAAACCTGAGCGTATTCTTATCTCTCCAGGGCCTTGTACACCTTCCATGGCAGGTATATCAATTGATGTCATCCGATTTTTTAGCGGTAAAATACCGCTTCTTGGGGTTTGTCTCGGGCATCAGTCCATTGGTGAGGCCTTTGGCGGCAAAGTTATTCGGGCATCACGTATTATGCATGGAAAGACTTCCCCCATTTACCATGATAATAAAGGAGTCTTTGTTGGACTCCCGAATCCTTTTGATGGTATGCGTTACCACTCACTCATTGTTGAAAAAGAGTCCGTTCCTGACTGTTTTGAGATTAGTGCCTGGACAGAAGAGGGCGAAATAATGGGACTTCGCCATAAAGAGCTGGACATTGAAGGGGTTCAATTTCACCCTGAATCCATCATGACCCCGGCAGGCATCACTCTTTTAAAGAATTTTATGAAGAGAAAGTAAATGAATATTAAAGACGCTATCAGCAAAGTAGTAATGAACAAAGATCTCACCGAAAATGAGATGGTTGATGTGATGAATGAAATTATGGGCGGTGAGGCAACTCCTGCTCAAATTGGTTCTTTTATTACTGCACTGCGTATGAAAAGTGAAACCGTTGAAGAAATCACTGGTGCTGTTCGGGTGATGCGTGAAAAGGCAACTCCCATCTTATCTGGAGTTGATACTGCTGCGGGTGATATCCTTGTTGATACCTGTGGCACAGGCGGCGATGGATCTGGAACCTTTAACGTTTCAACAACCACTGCTTTTGTCGTAGCTGGCGCAGGCGTACCTGTTGCAAAACATGGAAATCGTTCTGTGTCCAGTAATTGCGGAAGTGCCGATGTCCTTGAAGCGGCCGGGGTTAATCTGGGTGTCAGCCCAGAGCAAGTTGGTGAATGCATACAGCAAATTGGAATTGGTTTTCTTTTTGCACCAGCGCTGCATGGAGCAATGAAACATGCAATTGGCCCTCGAAAAGAGCTTGGGATTCGAACTATTTTTAATATTCTTGGCCCATTAACCAATCCAGCTGGTGCAAATGTTCAAGTTCTAGGAGTTTTTAATGGAGAGTTAACCGAACCACTAGCCCGAGTTCTTGCTAAATTAGGTTCCAAAAGAGCACTGGTTGTTCACGGTGAGGGAAATCTTGATGAACTGACTGTGACCGGTGAAACAAAAGTTTCTGAATTAAACGATGGAAAAGTAACAAACTATTCAATAAATCCAGAAAATTTTGGTTTCAAAAAAGCCACCATCGAAGACCTTAAAGGTGGAAAGGATGCCCAGGAATCAGCAGACCAGATGATTACAATACTAGGTGGAGAGAAGGGGCCTAAGCGTGATATGGTTCTGTTGAATAGTGGTGCAGCACTCATGGCTGCAGGTCTTTGTACTGACCTCAAAAGTGGTATTGAAAAAGCTGCAGATACCATTGATTCAGGCGCTGCCCTGGAAAAACTTGAGCAATTAATTTCTTTCACCAACAAATAATAGCCTCACCTATCACATCACACCATAGGTATTTGTAATTGTTATGGCGCATATTTTAGATGTTATCGTTGCACGAAAAAAAGAAGAGGTCATCGCTTTAAAGAAGAATGGCGTTCAAATACCTAAGCCTTTCGCCGATACGAATATTCCATCACCGCGTGGATTTAGAAAAGCTCTGATTGACTATTCCGGAGTTGCGATTATTGCAGAAGCCAAAAAAGCATCCCCTTCAAAAGGTCTTATCTGTCCAGATTTTGACCCTGTTCAAATTGCAAAAGATTACGAAAAAAATGGAGCACAGGCTATTTCAGTCCTGACAGATGTTGACTTCTTTCAAGGTTCTCTTTTGTATCTTCTTCAGGCTAGAGAAAGCGTTGGTCTTCCAGTGCTTCGGAAAGAATTTATCATAGATCCTTTACAGATCGAAGAGGCTCATATTTGTGGCGCTGATGCTATACTTTTAATGGCCTCTATCCTGGATGCATATCAGTTAAAAGATTTTATGGCTCAGGCAGAAGAGTACTCCATTGACTGCCTTGTTGAAGTTCATGATGAGGAAGAGCTTGACACTGTACTGGGAACCAACGCAAATCTGATCGGCATAAACAATCGAAATCTTAAAGATTTCTCAATGGATACAGAGACCACTTTTCGGCTCAAAAAAAGAATCCCTGATACTATTGCAGTTGTTGGAGAATCAGGTTTGAAAACTGCCGAAGATATACAAAAGCTTGGAGATGCCGGAGTCTGTGCCGCACTCATTGGTGAAACCTTAATGAGAGGCAAAAATGGTGGAAACAGCCTTCAAGGGCTACGGGATACCGGAGAAATGAGATGAACACTCGAACACGCATTAAAATGTGTGGACTTACCAGAACTCGTGATGTCGAATTCGGTGTATCACAGGGGCTTGATGCACTTGGGTTTATTTTTTATGATAAAAGTCCTCGGAATGTCTTTCCTGACTTTGTAAGAGGAGTGGTTAGTAAACTTTCTCCATTTGTCGACAGCGTTGGAGTATTTGTTAATCGTGACAGGGAAGAAGTTGAGGAAATAATAGAGTATTGCGGGCTTTCCCATGCACAGTTGCACGGAAAAGAAGATCATAAATACTGCGAGAGAGTAGAACAAAATGTTTCTCCCTGTCATGTCATCAAGGCATTTCGAGTAAATGAGTCAACAACGAGTTCCGATTTCACACCCTACAACGACATAGTTCACGGTTATCTATTAGATACGTATGCAAAAGGAAATGCAGGGGGAACCGGAGAAATTTTCGATTGGAATATTATCAATCGCCTGGATCTTCAACGTCCCATAATTCTTGCCGGAGGGCTAACACCAGACAATATAGAGAAAGCTATCCAGACAATCATGCCATTTGGAGTTGATGTGAATTCCGGTGTTGAAGTTGAACCTGGAATTAAAGATCACTCAAAGATTATGGATTTCGTACGAAAAATACGTATGGCTGACAACCCATAATTTTATCATTCTGCACTGTTTAACGCGGAATAATAAAAGCACATTTGTAGCCCTTCTCCCTGAGCGTTCGTTCGCTCCTTCTTGCATTACTCAAGGTTTTTCCCGCATAGATTTGGACACGATACAAGATTTCCCCTTTACTTGATGATTGTTTTATCACTACTTTATGGCCGAAATTGCGAAATTTTTTCTGGAGTGAGAGACTTTTGTACTCATCAGTAAATGTGCCAATTTGCACAAAATATTCACCTGATTTCAAATCAGTATGTTTGCTAACCCTGCGGTTTTCAGTTTTTTTATCGAATTTGGTTTCATCAAGCGCAGTAATTTTTACCCTTGCTATGCCAGCTTGTACAAGTGAAATTTTCTTGGCAGCCCCGTAACTTAAATCAATAATGCGCCCTCGTACAAAAGGGCCTCTGTCGTTTACTCGAACAACAACCTCTTTTCCGTTATCCAGGTTGGTGACAAGAAGCATGGTGTGCATGGGCAAAAGTTTATGAGCAGCTGAAATACCATACATATTATAGGTTTCGCCATTTGCGGTTGTCTTACCATGAAAATAAGACCCATACCATGAGGCAAGTCCTGTTTCTTCAAAGCCCACAGCAGAGGGCAGGGGGGAATGTGTGCGGTTCTTGATCACATAGGGGCGCTGTGTAGCTATTGTTGTTGTTGTTGTTTGATCATGTTTTGCAGTAGTAGAACAACCAGTGGCAAAACATTGGAAAAAAAGAAATAGTATAAAGGCAGAAAAGATCCTCTTACCACCCTTATAATGAGTTCTAAAATGTATTAATAAAAATTGATGCATATTATTGGGTTATCTCCTGTTCAGAATCCAAAAAAATTCGAATGCGCTCTTGGTAGAAGAGACCTGCCTTTCCTGTTGTATGCGGGACATATGGTACAAATTTATCCCCAGTGACATTGGCAGGGACAGAGTCAAAGCGAACATTCTCCTCTTCATCAACCCATGAAAGATACAAATCGAGCAGGGGACGTACTACCTGCAAACGTCCATCGTCATCACGACCAATGTTGATCTGTTCCCAACGCCTAGTTTCATATCCTTTATACCAGAGGCCAGGTTTTTGTTCACCTGTGATTTTATCACTCATTGTATGATCAATATCATCTTTGTCAAAATCAAGGTTATTCTTTAAAATTGTTTCTACTTCAAAACTTCCCTGGACAGTAAGTCTTGAAAAATCATTATAATAATCCACGTCATTTCGCATAAGGTGGACACCCGTGTCGGTAAATGCCCATTGAGCGTGACACACCTGACAATTTACAAGTTTGCTATATTTTTCGTGAGCAGGATGTTCCAACAGCGGGATTCTATGCTGCTTACCATCTCTTGCAGAGATCAAGCTGTAACTGTCATCAGTTGTATTATATTGTATATTTTTTGTGGGAAGAGTAGCGCTGATTTTTTCTCTGTCATGACAATCGCCACAACTGATTTTATAATCACCATCGGTCATAAGTTCTTTACCACTATGGCAATCCACGCACACAAGTCCTTTCTGTTGATGGATATCTGGACTGAGTTGGTGAAATTCTACGCCAAAGGGACGAAAATATTCCTGCTTTGTTGTGTATGGTGTTCTATATTCCTCGTTAAAATCATGCTCAAAGCGCCCATAATAATCAAAACCAACCCAATTTCCGTAATGGCATTGTAAACATTGAGAGTCACCTGGTGTTTTCATAAATGAATGAGAAACAAGTTTCCCTTCATAAAATTCAAGATGGCAACTGGCACAACCGGTGCCTCTGGCAATGGCGGGATATTGATCTCCTGAGAAATAGGGATGGCATCGAAGGCAGCGACGCCTGAGAAGATCATCTGCCAGGCCAAGCACTGTATCGGGTGAATCTACAACGGGGATATCTGTTAGCGATTGTAGAGATCTTTTTGCCCCAAAAGCTTTACGCACAAGATTGACTTTATTTTTTACGGTAAAATGAAGAGAGCTGGCAACACTTTTAACTTGTTGCTCATGACATTGACCACATGTTCGGGCCATATTTTCCGGGTGAGCAGGGTGTTTAATTAAATACTCATGCCCTGAATCTTTATCTTCTGTGTCGTCCCTGCCATTATGACATACGGTACAGAGTATGTCGTTATGGGCAGAGCCAGGTTCCATAGAATGACAAGACTTGCAGCCTTTTTGTGGTATATTTATGTCGTTTTGATTAGCGACTGGATTTTCAGAAACGTCTTTTTGATTCTGTTTTTCATTTGTGTCCTCGGAACAGGAATAGAAACAAAAAAATAAAATAAGAAGGGATGCTCTGATGGCTGGCTTCATGGATAGATTTCAATCGGAATACATGAAATGGAAAAAGTTTGACTTTGCAAGGCTACCTTGCTATACAAGCCATAAAAATAGAATCTCATATTCAATTATATTAGTTGTAGAGAGAAAAAAGGATACTTTTATTTTTTTGTTTTTTTACTTTTTATACCATCATTAGCCGACATAGCTCAGTTGGTAGAGCGACGCTCTCGTAAAGCGTAGGCCAGCAGTTCGATCCTGCTTGTCGGCTCCAGTCATCAAAGGGGAATCAAAGAATAATATATCTTCGATTCCCCTTTTTTTGTTGTACGCATACATCACAATGGTCTTACATAAAGACATAAAACAATTTGCAGAAAAACTGTTGTGAATGTTTTTCCTACTACTTTTTACTCATCACTATCTACTTTCAAAATCTTGTCGCCTGGTTGTAAAGAATCACCAACTTTAGCTGAAATAGCTGTCACAATACCATCAATTTCAATATTTATTGGTGTCTGCATTTTCATTGCTTCCATGACAGCAACCTTGTCACCGGCAGATACTTCCTGTCCTTCTTCTATACTTATTTCACAAATATTTCCAGCAAACGGAGCTCGCATATCACCGGCTTTTGCAAGGTCAAGAATCTCTTCTTTTGATATTACGGCAGCCTTAGCGCTAACTCCTTCGGGGAGATCAGGTTCGAAATCATAAACTCTCTGGTGATGATCTACATTCAGATAAACACTGGTTCCTCCATCTTCATTTTCGATTGATGGACCAATTTCAACCACATGTTCTTTTCCTGTATGGTCTGTAAACTGGAGACTTTCTCCTGCATCAAAACTTCCCTGGTGAAGAAAAATAGCAGGAGGGAGGACATAAACCTTGCCAAACTTATCCTCAAATTTGAAAAATTCTACGGCATCATTCGGATGTTGCAGATATAAAACTAATTGCTGATCAGTTGGCTCTGTTCCGATTTTTTCAGCAAGAGTCTCTTTTTCTTTTGCGATATCCATATCATCAATAACTTCAACACCGCCTTCTTCTTCAAGAACCTTTTTCCAGTCAGAACCAAGAACTTTTTCAAATATCCATTCTTCGGGTTCGTAAAATGGAAAAGGACCATATTTTCCAAGTAGAAGATTGCGTAGATCACCAGAGACATTTCCGTAGCGCTCTCCGCCCTGAACATTAGATACCGCAGTAGTCCAGAGGATCTGAGACCCAGGAGTCACAGACCAGTAGTTACCAAGCTCCTTTTGAACCCTTGGGAGCTCCTTGTGGAGGATGTCGGGCATTTTATCAAGAAATCCGCCCTTTGAAGCCTGCTCAAGGCTTGAACCCATGGCGCCACCGGGAAGTTTATGGATTTGGACAGTTGGCTGAAAACCTTTTATCTGTGATTCAAAGGCTTCGTAATGCTTCCTTTCATCACGAATCACATCCGATGTTTCAATAACTGCTTCTTCATCAATGGTTGCTGCCTTATGTCCAAGATCTTTTAATGTTTGTATAACAGTTAAAATCGGTGGAGGGCCATAAAATCCAGTAAAAGAAGCATCCCCCGCATCCACAATTGTTGCACCATTCTGAACCGCAGCAACAATTCGCCCAACATCATTTCCATCGCTATTATGCCCGTGATAATGAATGGGAAGATCAGGATATTTCTGGCGAATACTGTTAACAAGCTCACCAATGCGCTTCGGTGTTCCAAGGCCGCCATGGTTTTTAATACAGAGGATAATATCTTTTCCTGTTACATCTAGAATTTCCTGAACTTTTTTTACATAAAAAGCATCAGTATGTTCAGGGCCTGTGGAAAAGCAGATACAGGGCTCATTTATTTTACCGGCTTTACCTACTTCCTCAAATACAGCCTGCATATTTGGGATATAATTCATAAAATCAAAGGTACGCCATACATCTACATATTTAGCAAATTCTTTGACAGTAAACCGAATAACATTCTGTGGATATGGGCGATATCCAAAAAGGTTTACACCACGACAAAGTGTTTGAAACATGGTGGTAGGCATCTTCTTACGAAGAATTTTCAGTTTCAGAAAGGGGTCAACCTGTTTGCGCAAAATATCAACATGAACAGACGCACCACCTGTAATTTCCAGCGAAAAAAATCCAGCTCGCTCTCTTGGTTCTGCAGCCAAGAGTTCAGTGTGCAAAAGAATTCTGTTTTTGAAATCTGACTGAGAGAGGTCACGGGCAGTATTGGTGATATGGTATCCATCTGCATTTTGTAACTGTTTAATAACATCGGCAGGGGATGTTCCTTGTACAATTCGTTCCATAGTCTTTCCTTGTTCTCTATGAATGGTTGCTCAGAGCTTGTTTTATAGTCAATCAAGTCTTGAACAAAAAAATATTTCTTTATACAAATGACTGCGATTATGCTGCGTAGGGATTGTATCCTTTATGGTGAATCTCTGCGATTAAATTGGCAAGTTTACTCGCCTCATCAACATTATCATCATAGGTAAACAGTTCAGGATGTTTATCAAGATAGGACGTATCAAAATTCCCGGCAAGAAAATCAGGCTCTTTTGTAATGTTGAGATAAAAGGGAATAGTTGTTTTAGGCCCTGAGATAACAAAGTTCTTAAGACAGCGACGTAGTCTGTCTACGGTTTCGTTCCAGGAAAACCCATGTACGGTCAACTTCACAAGCAATGAGTCGTACACTTCTGGAATTGTAAAACCTTGATAGACAAATCCATCGAGACGAACACCATAACCACCAGGGGAGCGATAAACAGAAACAGTCTTTCCACCTTCCGGCATAAAATCAGCCTTTGGGTCCTCTGCATTAATACGCATTTCAATGGCATGGCCGCGCATCTGGACATCATCCTGAGAAAAAGAAAGGGGTTTTCCCAGGGCAAGTTTGATCTGAGTACGAACGATATCGATACCGGTGATCATCTCAGTAACAGTATGTTCAACCTGTACTCTGGTATTTATTTCCATGAAATAGTAATTGAAGTCCTTATCAATTAAAAACTCAACGGTTCCTGCATTGAAATATTTGGAAGCTTTGGCAGCTTTTACGGCAGTATCACATATTGTATCAAGAAGTTCTTTGTCTTCTATCATGGAGGGAGCAATTTCTACCAGCTTCTGATTTCTGCGTTGGATTGAGCAATCACGGGTTCCAAGATGTATGGTTTTCCCGTCTTTATCTGCCATGATCTGAACTTCAACATGTTTTGGCTCAATGACAACCTTTTCCAAATATACACGATCGTCATTAAATGCAGATTTTGCTTCAGCTCGTGCAATGGGAATCTCTTCTTTCATCTGAGTGGCATTCTCAATGAGCCTGATTCCACGACCACCACCACCGCAGGTAGCTTTCAGCATTATGGGGTATTTATATTTTTCTCCAAAAGCAAGAGCGGTTTCTACCCCTTCATCCCCATGTGTCAGATTGTCGGTTCCGGGAACCATTGGAATGCCGGCATCTGCCATAATCTGCCGGGCAATAACCTTATTACCAAGATTAGTAATAACGGTGGAGGATGGACCAATAAAAATTATGTTATTGTTTTCACATGCTTTTGCAAAGTCAGGATTTTCTGCAAGAAACCCGTAGCCTGGATGAATGGCTACAGCACCGGTTTTTTTTGCAGCGGTTATGATTTTTGCAATATTTAGATAGTCACAGCGAGGTCCATCGCCAAGCCATACAGCCTCGTCTGCAATGCGAATGTGACGTGATTCCTTATCGGGTGTTTCGTAAACGGCAACAGCTTCATAGTTCAATTCCTGAATGGCACGGATAATCCGAACAGCAATTTCACCACGATTGGCTACAAGTATTTTTGTTTTCAAAACAACTCCTTTTGCAAATTATTTCAAGATTACTACAGAATATAATAATTAGGAAAATCTTCTCAATTATACAGAAGATTTTTATGGATATCTTTTATCATCTCAAATAAAAACTCAAAACAATAAAGGTGTTGTTTATATCATATTTGTTTTGTAAAGGCAAGTTATACTGGTGAACTGGACAAAAACAACCCATCATTCTAACACTTGAAAGGGATTGTTATTGGCACAAAACCAGTACCATAAAACATTTTGTTAATGTAATACGTGACGTAGGGGGAAGGGAGTGTTCATTCTCAGATATTATCCTATGTACTTTTCTGGGTGACAGAAGACTATTTTTTTATACGCTGCACTGTTTCTGCTTCACCACTCTTTTACCGACTGCTGCTACGTAAAGTACAGTTTCTTCCTCTGGATCAAGACCCAGCAACTCATTCACTTCATCATCGTAAAAAGCTGCAATAGGACAGGCACCATTTCCTGTCGCTTCGGCGGCTATGACAAGATTCTGACAAACATGCCCTGCATCAAGGAGAATATAGCGCATTCCTCGATTACCATACTTACTCATGGTACGTCTGATAACTGCTGACCAAAGAAAGCTTACTGCTGCCTGTGCCATAAATTTCTGATTGAGACAGGCATTTGCTACTACTTCGGCACTATCCGTAGTGCTTAAGCGATCAAGAGAAAAATTTTCCACATCAAAATGATACAAGCCGGGTGGTAAGTCTTCTACAGAATTTGCACTGAAATATGTTTCAATCGGATACAATGCACCTGCTGAAGGCGCAGTTCTAAATGAATAATGTCCAGATTTTGCGGTGATTCCCTGGCTGGCCCAAAGCATAAATGCCAGTTCTTCCATTGTCACGGATTCACTCTCATACTTACGCAGAGATCGTCTTTTCTGGAGAAGGGGAGTGATGCGAGCCTCTTTCAATGTCCAATCTGTGGGTAGCTTTATTTTCTCTGCATCAGGGTAGCGTTTAAAGGTATCTACTTGGGCAATGGCAGGTCGTTTTATCTGTCTGATTGTTTCCCGGTTATACGCACTATCTCTAAGATATTTATATCCTGAGCAATCCGAAAGTTCAGGCATGGTGTACCTCCTGTTGCTGTTTTTGTTTTGCTAACTGTCCACATGCTGCGGAAATATCTTCACCTCGACTTGTTCGGATGAAGACTGAATATCCGGCATCCCTGACAATTTTTTGAAAGGCATAAACCCTGTTTCGCGATGGACTCTTAAAAGGAAGGCCAGGCGATTCATTGTAGGGCAATAGATTTATTTTACAGGGAATATCGCGTAAAATACGTGCCAGCTCATGTGCCTCTTCGTCAGAATCATTTATTCCTTTAAGGAGGACATACTCAAACATAATCCGCTTTCGTGTAGCCAGCGGGTAATCCCGACATGCCTGCAGCAGTTCTTTAAGTGAGAACCTGCTGTTCACAGGCATAAGACTATTTCTTGTTTTGTCGTCAACTGCATGAAGAGAAACAGCAAGGTTTACATCTGTCTGTTCTCCCAGCTGTATCATTTTATTGGCTATTCCACAGGTGGAAACTGTGATTCGTCTGTTAGTCATATCCAGCCCACGCTGTTCTGTAAGAATTGATATAGACTTAATCAGATTTTCAAGGTTATTGAGAGGCTCACCCATGCCCATAAATACCAGATTTGTGACGCGATCAGGGCCAATGCGTTTAGTTTTTGCGTCCCCTCGAAGAAATTCCCCAACAGCGCAAACCTGATTCACGATTTCAGAAGGGCTGAGGTTACGAAGAAAGCCCATGGTGGCAGTGAGACAAAAGGAGCAGTTCATTGCGCACCCAACCTGTGCAGAAACGCAGAGTGTGTTTCGGTCAGGTTCGGGAATAAGAACGGATTCTATTACGTTGCCATCATCAAGCGTAAACGCAAACTTCACACACCCATCACTGGATCGTTGAATAAGTGGTTCACAAAACTGAGACATACGAGCATGTTCAGTAAGTTTCAACCTGAACTCTTTTGCAAGATCAGTCATTTGAGAAAAGTCGGTAATTCCGGGTCGATACAACCATGCCATGATTTGTCTGCCTCGAAACGCCGGCTGCCCCAGGGATTCTACATAGTGGACAATTTCATCCTGGGTAAGGTTGCGAAGATCTGTTTTGGAATCGTTATTCATTGTTTTTATAGTGCCCGGTAATGCTCTTCTATTATAGGTTTGTTTCCTGCCAAAGCCTGTTTAATTGATTCGAGCATGGCTGTTTTGTCGCGTCCGAGCCTTCCGCTTAATGGCAAATAATTGGACGCATGGTTTGCCATAAATTGAACAGGGTCACATTCAATATGTTGTATCAGTGTGCGTAATTCAATAAGCATTTCTTTGGCATCGGGCAACTTAAAAATTCCGTTTTTATAGCTTTCGCCAAGTTCTGTATTGCTAAGAGGCATAAGGCAAAGGGCTGCTATCTGCTTTGGCTGCATATGATTTAAAACCCGTGCAGATTCTTGGGCATGCTTAATACTGCCAGCTCTTCCACCAAGACCCAGTAAAACGGTCACAGAGAGAAAAATGCCAGCTTCTTTAACACGCAGTCCCGCTTCAATCATAGAATCTGCAGTTTCACCTTTTTTTACAGAAGCTAAAACATCATTGTCGCCACTTTCAAGCCCCATATAAATACGATGCAGGCCACGTTCTTTCAGCTCTTTAAGTTCCTGAACGGACTTTGAGCGGATTGCTTTGGCATTACCATATAAT
>JAFLJO010000050.1 GCA_022712975.1 Desulfocapsa sp. | reverse complement strand
TTTTGCTATTTTTTTTCGGTGGTAGCGCACCAGAACACTCATCCAGACCTGCTCTTCAAAAGAAAAACCGGGCAAGTCCGCATGTTCCAGCATATATGCACCATGTTTCTGGTATCCACTTAAAGAGACTGCAAGGCCAATCTCATGCAGACTGCTCGCCCAGTGAAGAAGTTCGGCATCTTCCAGTTGCAGATTCCATGTTTTTTCACAGGCGGTCAGGAGTTGATGCGCTTTTTTACTTACACGTCTTGCATGGTCCCGGCTAATCTGAAAGCGTTTCTGCACACTGACAATGGTTTTTAAACGGGTATCTTCACTCTTAATTCTCCCCAGACGCTCATACAACAAGCCCTCCCGTAAGGCACCATCGGAAACCTGCATGGTTTTAATTTTCAGCGACTCAAAGGTGGCTATAAGGACGGCCAGACCTCCAGCAAAAACAGCTTCCCGATCACTTTTTAAACCCGGTAATTCAAGACGTTGCAAATTTCCAGCTTCAATCATTATATCCCGTATCCTATACAGGCTATCGAGCGTGATGTTGTAGGACTCAAGTCCAAGCCTGTTCACCACTCTACCGACTGCTTTGATGGTACCGGAAGCTCCGGTGGCTGAACGGAATTCTACTTTCTGGAAGTAACGCCTCACAGGGCGGAGCTTCAGAAGAGCAGCAATACCAGCATTTTTCCAACACTTCTTATCCAGGTTTCCATTCCGGAAAAACTCACGGCTCATACTTACGCACCCCATATTGAGGCTGCGCAGGTGCTGGGGTTCAAAATTCTCGCCGATAATGAGTTCTGTACTGCCACCACCTATATCCATGACAAAGCGTTTGCCATCCTCAGCCACCAGAGAAAGGGAAACACCCAGATACACAAGGCGAGCCTCTTCTTTTCCTCCAATGACAGAAATTGGATGGCCCAAAACCTCACTGGCTTTTTTTAAAAACCGACGGGAATCTTTTGCCTGACGCAGGGTATTGGTGCCAACAGCAGCCACACTGCCATGGGGGAAATCTGTTACCCGTTCACCAAAACGCTCAAGGCATGCAAGGGCGCGTGTGCGGGACTCCTTAGACAATTTACCGTTTTTGTCAAGCCCGGCACCCAGACGCACCATCTCTTTTAAATTATCCAGAATGTGGATGTGGCCATCTTCAATGCGGGCAATCACCATGTGAAAGCTGTTGGAACCCAGATCAATGGCGGCTAGATGTTGTTGTTTCGGTTGTTGCTTCGGCTTTTGACCTTTCATGGTTTACCATTACTTATGTGCGGAGATACTTTCACCTGAAAATCCTCTGTGGAATAACTCCCTTTTCTGATTTTTCAAAATAGTCCCTTTTATTCTATCTGGTTGAGCGATGCAATGTTTATGAGCAATTTATCAACCACCTGCCCGTTTTACTTTATACCCGAGCCGAACCAATTCTTGTTCCAATACATCTCTGTGATCACCTTGAATCTCGATGACTTCATTTTTTATACTACCGCCACTGCCGCATTTTTTCTTGAGGGCTTTGGCAAGTTTTTTTAACGCTACTGGATCGAGTGGCAGACCGTTTATTAAAGAGACTCCCTTGCCTTTACGTCCTTTGGTTTCCCGCATCAACCGTATAATGCCATCTTTAGGAATGGATTGTTTCGGGGAGCAGCTACATTGTTTCGCCTGTTTGTTGCATTCTGAACGTAAGGTGCCAAACTCAGTGGAATACACCAGGTCAGAATGTGTTTTAGAAGTTTTTTTTGCCATATTCTTTTTTTGAATACCCTCAGTTACAACAGTTTCGCTTCAACAGCCTTTATGGCATCAGCAGCAGAACTGGTAATACCACCGGTGTACCCTGCACCCTCACCAATGGGATATAAATTTTTAGTATTTATTGATTCAAACTGTTTATTACGACTTATCCGTACAGGTGATGAAGTCCTTGTTTCCGCACCCAGCAATAGGGCATGGTGAGAAACAAACAGAGGCACCTTCACTCTCCACTTCCGGAATGCAACCAGAAGCTCATCAATCACAAAATCTGGAAAAATTTCTCTCATATCGGTAGAAACAGCCCCCATCTTATACGAATTTTCATTTATGCCGCCTCCCCCCTCTTCACCTAAAAAATCCATCAGGTTCTGAGCAGGAACAGACCAGTCAGCACCACCCGCACGAAAGGCCTTTTGCTCAATATCCTTTTGGAAAGCAAATCCTGCCAAAGGGCTGTTTGTTTCGTAATCACTGCTATGACAACTTACAACCAGTGCGCCATTGGAAAAGGGTGATGCTCTGTCCGAATAGCTCATCCCGTTTAAAACCAGCATACCATCATTTGACGCAGCATTTACCACTTCCCCGCCCGGACACATACAAAATGTATAGACACCACGTCGAATTTTTCGATTGGTGTGATTTAAGGAATAGGTGGCAGCACCCAAACCGGGGAAACCATCATATTTCCGACCGTAACGCATACGATTAATAGTCTGGGCAGGATGCTCGATTCGTACCCCCACAGCAATCTTTCTCTGTTCCATGGCGACACCTCTTTTATGCATCATCTCGACGGTATCACGAGCAGAATGTCCTAGAGCAATAAAGAGAGTTGAGGAAAGAATTTCCTGTTCACCATTTATGACAATACCCTTTGCCTTGCCATCTACTATCAGGATATCTGTCATTCTGGCGTTGTACTGTATTTCACCGCCCTGCTCAAGAATATACAGACGGATATTCCGTACTATGTCACAAAGCACGTCGGTTCCGAGATGGGGCTTGCTGATATATTCAATTTCCGGTGGTGCTCCAAATTGAACAAAGGTTTTTAAAACCCGATTGACGATGGAACTATTATTATTTCTCCTTGAAAAAAGCTTTCCATCCGAATACGATCCTGCTCCCCCTTCACCAAATTGAATATTCGATTCGGGGTTTAGTTTTCGATCTTTGATAAAATTCCCTACATCAACGGAACGTTCCTCTATTTTCTTTCCCCGTTCAAAGATCAATGGTTTTAGGCCATGACTAATCAATTCAAGAGCCGCAAACATTCCGGCAGGACCAAAACCCACAATAACAGGTCTCTCCTGCATCTTTAGCACTTTTTTTTCTACTGTCTTAGTTTTTGGGTAGAGATTGAATTTCTGCTTATTGGGGAAACTGTCATCGATCTTGATGACCAGTGACATAGTATAATTAAACTGTTCCTGTTTGCGCAGATCAAGAGCTTTGCCAAGGATTTTTATAACAGAGAAATCCGCGGCATCTATGCCCATTTTTTGGGCCACAGCCCAGATATATTCATCCATCCCGTCTTTTTCTATGGGAATGTGGATATTATTGATTACAAGATCCAAAGAGACACCTCAACTGATCAATATCGTAGGAACAGGAAACCTTATCAATCAAAGTTAAATTAAAACTACGCTACCTGTTGTTTCAAGAGTATGTTATTGTATGTTTTATTCGTCTTGGTGTTTTGAATTTCATCGTAGTATTTTCGAACACTTACATTTGCGATAAATGTGAAAGAACTTATCGAATACCTACTACCTACTACCTTCTGCCCCAGGGGCTTCATACTAACCAAAGGAATTATTATAATGTTTGTTTCAGCAAAACTAAAATTAATTGTATCCATTGTATTCTTAAGCTGCTTTATTCTTAGTCCAGCTTACGCAAAAATGATGAGTATCAGTGGGGAAAAGGTACAGCTTCGATCAGGCCCCGGCACCAAGTACTCATCGAAATGGCAATATGGAGATGGTTTTCCCTTAAAGGTTATAACCAGAAAAGGTAATTGGGTGAAAGTCAAGGATTTCGAAAACGATACTGGCTGGGTATTTAATAAACTCCTCACCAGAAAACCGCACATGATTGTTAAAGCAAATAAAGGAAAGAAAAAAAGGGTCAATATTCGAAGTGGCCCGGGAACCAAATATAAACCGGTGGGCAGAGCCTATTACGGTGTTGTTTTTGAAACTCTCGCACAGGAAAAAGGTTGGGCCAAAGTGAAACACGAATCCGGCCTAACCGGTTGGATAAAAAGAAGTCTGTTGTGGGGATACTAAGCTTTTCGGGTTCTCGGACAATAATCACGATCTAATAAGCCCGATTTACTTCCCAGAAAGTACATCGGGCTTATTTATTCTCTCATGCTCCTTGCAGCCCATTCCTAGACCAGAAAAAATCGTTGTGCGTCACAGCTAAGTTCCGGCTCCAATGTCTTGACACGGTTTTCCCAGAGAGGGCATTGCTTTCGGATACATTCCTTGTTTTTCAGGTACTGCGAACAACAAAGTGATCCTTTTGCAACCATGGGAACAGAAAGCATTTCTTCCGACAGTCTGGCTATTTCAGAAAGAACAAGCCATGTCTC
>JAFLJO010000084.1 GCA_022712975.1 Desulfocapsa sp. | reverse complement strand
GCCTTTCGGGTCAGCGGTCATATCCAGTTTTTTACCTATCAACAGAGAGGTGAGCATAAGTTCCGGGATATCTTCAGGCAATGGAGCAATGGCTGCAAGCATGAGTGCTGGAGGCCCGCCAATATAAAGGGTCATTGGCAGAGCTTGATTCCGTTTTTCAGCCTCATGATAATGGTAGCCGCCCCCCTTGTGGATCTGCCAGTGGATACCGGTTGTTGTCTCATCATGTCGCTGAATACGATACATTCCGAGATTATGCCCTTTTCCTCCAGGGTGCTCAGTATAAACAAGTGGAAGTGTGACAAAAGCTCCTCCGTCACTGTGCCATGACGTGAGCATGGGCAGACTGCCAAGACGAGGCGGTAGCTGGCAGTTTTCAAGGATAGGACCCTGTTGTTTGTTTTTGAGGCCAATCTTCAGTCCATCTATAAACAGGTTGCGGTTATCCCAGAGTTTTTTAGCCCTAAGCGGCATGATCGATTCTGTGAGATTTACCAGATCCTGTACAAACTTCTGTGGCTTTGAACCAAAGGCGAGTTCCAGGCGTTTTGCAGTCCCAAAGAGATTGGTAACAACTGGAAAAGTACTTCCTTTTACTTTGGTGAATAGGAGTGCTGGACCCTGACGTTCAATGACACGACGGTGGATTTCTGCAATCTCAAGATTGGGATCAACTTCTTCGTCAATCACAAGAAGTTGATTTTCGCGGCGAAGCAGTTCAATAAAACTGCGTAGGTCATAGAGAATATCGTGTGCCATGGGGGCCTTCTTTTTTTATATAATGTTATTTGTGGGGATGGGGCGACTGTTCAAGAAGGAACAGTTCATGGTATTCATCTTCGCTCATGTTTTGTTTGAGAACGCCGGTGAAATAATGAACAAGCCCCTGAATTTCTTCACTTGATAGTCGATTAGCTAGGGTTTCGGCCAATTCCTTCCTGCCTAAAAGCTGTAAAAAACAGGTGATGGATTCACGATCAAGTTCAAGGCTCAGACCAAAGCACATTTGATGGGGATCAGTATCCATGGATTTGCAAAAAAGAAAAGGATTAGTCGGTTTTCAAGAGTTGCCAGTGAATATTTCTGGTTCTGGGACCATCAAATTCACAAAAATAGATGGCCTGCCAAGTACCAAGCTGCAGCATATTACTGCTTACCATAATGGTGAGTGATGCCCCCATTAAAGAGGCCATGATGTGTGAAGGAGAATTTCCTTCCATATGTTTGAAAGGGTAATCATTTGGAACAATTTCCCTTAATCCCTTAATAATATCTGTACGAACATCCGGGTCTGCACCTTCATTGAGGGTTAAACCCGCTGTTGTGTGAGGATTGAATAGATAACAGATGCCCTCTTCAACTCCTGTCTGTGAGACCTGGCTTTGCACCTCGCTTGTAATATCAACAAGGTGCATATGTTGAGTAGTGGGCAGTGTAATTTTTCCCTTGTGCATATCACTGCAATTGCCAGTTACCATTGTTGTCACGACATGCTGTGGTGTATGTAGTCTGAGTTTTCCCGTCAATAACAGCTTTGATTTTAGCTTGTCTGCAAGGCCGATTCGTTACCGGATTGGAGTATGCCGGCTGTGGGGTGACACGGTACTGGTTACCGGTATCCGGATTATGCCAGGAATTGCTTTGTCCGGACACTCCACGTTCATATACGTGATTGAGCTGTTCTCTGTCATATTTATCCATTTCATTTCCTAGCATATAGCCAAGCATTGATCCAATTGCAGCTCCGATAAGAGTTGCTTCTGTGTTGTGACCAATAGCCTGACCAATCAGCGCACCACCAGCAGCACCACCTGCGGCACCCATTCCAGCTTTGTTGGGACCTGCGCATGAGGATAAAAGAAGTGTGAGGCTAAGAATAACGGGGATAAAGAGGTTATATTTCATTGCGGACTCCTGTAGTAAAATAAATATGATTAATCACCAGAAAAGAAAAATAATCATGGCTGGTGGTTTGTCAATACTGTGAAGGTAATATCCCCTTTGGGTATTGCGTGGAAAAAAGAGGGAATCAATTCTTTTTGTCCAGGGCATAGAGTTGTTCAAGATGAGATTTACTGCGCCTCAGTTGCTCAATTTCATCTAATAATTCAAGCACAAGGGCAGTACCGGGAAGATTTACACGCAGATCTTCCTGGAGACGAATGGACACCTGTATCCGTTTGATCTCAATTGCTGCAAATCGCCACTCTCTTGGATTTTGCCCTTGTGGTGAAAGGATCCCCTCATCTATCAGATCCTGAATAAACTGGGCATGAACTTTGCAGACATTACAGAGCTCACGGAGGCTGTATTCGCAGTGCTCGTCAAAAAATGTATACTGGAGGTCTGTTTTCATGATCATACTCCCAAGTGGCTGCGGGGATTAAAGGACATGGCTTCTTTCATCGTATTGTATAGCTCAGTATCCTTGTCATTGGCTGGTTTGGGCACCATGATGGCAAGGGTCACATACTGATCTCCACTAAGTTTTGCAGAGCAGAGTCCCCTGCCTTTGAGACGCAGTTTTCTTCCTGTTTGAGAGTTTGGTGGAATTGTTAGATCCACGGTTCCACCAAGGGTTGGAACTGGAACACTACTCCCAAGCGCTGCTTCCCAGGGGGCAATTGGCAGGGTGAGCATAATATCACGATTATCAGTTGCAAAGTAAGGATGTTTTGCAAAGCTTACTTCAAGAAAGAGATCGCCTTTTGTGCCGCCGCCCATTCCTCTCGCACCTATGCCAGCTAATCTGATCTGCTGGCCTTCTGTGATTCCCTTTGGAATAGAAACCTGTAGAGTATGTGGACGAGTGATGACATGGCCTGAATCATCGACCATAGGGCGTTGCAGAGTGAGTGATTGTTTGCTTCCCTGATAGCTGTCTTCCAGGTTGATCACAATTTTGGCATGCAGGTCCTGCCCTTTTCCTGAATAGTGGGTATGTTGCCTTGCAAATGGTTCCTGTTGTCCTGCTGCACCTCTTGCCCCGAAAAGAGATTCAAAAAAATCGCTGAACTGAGAGGCGTCGGCCTCAGTGTACCCGCCACCATTGAATTCAAAACCATTATCCCAGTTTGGAGGTGGCTTGAAATCCTGCCCGGCCTGCCAATCTTTACCAAAATTATCATATGCGGCCCGCTTTTCAGTATCCTGCAAAACCTCATAGGCTTCACCAATCTCTTTAAAACGCTGTTCAGCAGTATCTTCTTTGTTAATATCAGGATGGAATTTGCGGGCAAGTTTTCGGTATGCACGCTTTACCTCATCCTGGGTGGCATTGCGATCAATACCAAGGCTTGTGTAATAGTCTTTAAATTCCATGGGTGACCCCGGTTGATTTTCTCGATTGTATATGCCCAGGATTTTATTTTACCAAATTAAAGAAAATATTCAGGCTTTTTATTTCAAATATCGATTTATCTTACATTATATTGAACTGCTTTTTTTGATATAAGTACTGTTTGATCCGGGATCCTGCACTGGGATATAATGAATTCCTGCTTTTTCCTCTTCACCCCTTGATCTTATCTTGACACAGATTTATCTTAGGAACGGGAAATAAATAACTTGGACAATAATTAATAGGATTTTTTGTTGTATTCGAGGCGCGAGGAGCGAGCGTAGCGGGTTACGTGAGCGACGAGCAACGAAGAAGACAACGAAAAAGGCATTAATTTGTTCAAGTTATTTATTGTACGTTTCTTAGCTGCTCCACAAAAAACGTATCGAAAAAAAATTCACTCCATCCTACTTTAATTTGAATTCTGATTTAGGAGCTCTCATGTTACCTGATACCATAGAAACAGCCCTCACCTTTGATGACCTGCTCCTCTGTCCCGCAGCATCACAGGTTCTTCCCAATGAAGTGTCACTTGTCACCAAACTCACCCAAACCCTCAGCCTCAACGCACCGCTGGTCAGTGCTGCCATGGACTCCGTAACCGAGCACCGTACAGCCATTGCCATAGCTCGGGAAGGAGGGCTTGGTATTATTCATAAAAATATGTCTATCAGACAACAGGCCAAAGAGGTTGAGCAGGTTAAGAAATCTGAATCCGGAATGATTATTGACCCGATCACTGTGCTAGAGACCAATTCTGTTGGTGAAGTAGAGAAGATTATGGCCAGATACAAGATTTCCGGCCTGCCTGTTTTACGTGACGGAAAGCTCGTAGGGATTGTCACCAATCGGGATCTTCGCTTTGTTTCCGATGAAGATTTACGGGTAAGTGATGTTATGACTTCCAAAAATCTGGTAACAGCTGAGGTTGGAATTGATCTGGAACATTCTAAAGCCCTTCTCCATGAACATCGTATTGAAAAACTTCTTGTTGTTGATGATGACGGTAACTTGAAAGGTCTTATCACCATTAAGGATCTCGAAAAAATTAAAAAATACCCTCTCGCTGCCAAAGATGATCTAGGCAGGCTCATCGTGGGAGCAGCTCTCGGTGTCGGAAAAAATATTGAAGCCAACGCTCAGATGCTGATAGATGCCGGGATTGATGTGGTAGTAGTTGATTCTGCACACGGCCACTCTGAAGGTGTCCTCAGGGCTGTAGCAAAAATCAGAAGTACTTTCCCTGATCTGCAAATTATAGCTGGTAATGTGGCCACCGGAGAAGGGACTGAGGCATTGATCAAAGCCGGTGCTAACTGTGTCAAGGTTGGGGTTGGCCCAGGCTCCATTTGCACAACCCGTATTGTAGCAGGTGTTGGTGTTCCGCAGATGACTGCCATTCAAAAAGCTGTGGCAGCAGCCTCCAAATATGACATCCCCATTATCTCTGATGGCGGTATCAAGCATTCCGGAGAACTTGCCAAGGCTATTGGTGCTGGTGCCCATGCCATCATGATAGGTTCTCTCTTTGCAGGAACCGATGAAACACCCGGTGAAACATTTCTGTATCAGGGACGAACCTACAAAGGATATCGTGGTATGGGATCAATAGGTGCCATGCGCAAAGGTTCATCGGATCGTTATTTTCAATCTGAGGTTTCCTCCCAGTCCAAACTGGTACCTGAAGGTATTGAAGGAAAAGTTCCCTATCGTGGACCGCTCTCCAATGTGATTTACCAACTCCTTGGTGGATTGCGATCAGGTATGGGATATGTGGGAGCCGGAACCATTGAAGAATTACGGGAGAAAGCAACATTTGTTAGAATTTCCGCATCGGGCCTACGTGAATCCCATGTTCATGATGTAATTATAACCAAAGAAGCACCAAACTACCGAACTGCATAACAACATTTTGCTCTGCGGGCAGAAGTAGAAAGTTGACAACTGACAACTGATAATTTACCGAAATACTATGAATGTACATGACGAAAAAATCCTGATCCTTGATTTTGGTTCTCAAACCACCCAGCTTATCGCTAGACGTATCCGTGAGCAGAAAGTTTATTGTGAGATCCACCCATTCTCCACACCCCTGGAAACTATCAAGGCAATGAAACCCACAGGCATCATCCTGTCAGGCGGCCCACGATCGGTTTATGATTCGGATGCACCTCTTTCAGATCCTGCCATTTTTGAGCTCGATCTTCCCATCCTCGGAATCTGCTACGGAGCTCAGCTCATGATTCAGCAGCTGGGTGGCAAAGTTGAAAATGCCGACAAAAGGGAATTTGGTAAAGCCAACCTTACAGTCCAGTACACTGAGGGGGTCTTTGCAGGCCTTGAACCGGGAATCCCCCAGCATCAGGTATGGATGAGTCATGGAGACCGTATCGAAGTAGTACCCGATGGATTTGAAACCACCGCAGTAAGTGATCATTCTCCATATGCTGCATTACGCCACACCTCAAAACCTTTTGTAGCTGTACAGTTTCACCCTGAAGTTGTTCATACTCTTATTGGTACAGATATTCTTCGTAACTTTATTTTTGGTATCTGCAAATGCAGTCCCGCCTGGACCATGGCCTCCTTTATCCAATCCACTGTAAAAGCTATTACAAATCAGGTTGGTGACAACAAAGTTATCTGCGCCCTGTCAGGTGGTGTTGATTCTTCAGTTACAGCAGCCCTTATCCACAAAGCCATTGGAGACCAGCTCACCTGTATTTATGTTGACAACGGGCTTATGCGTATAGGTGAAAGCGAATCCATTCTTCGATTCTTTCGTGAGAAAAGCCATCTGAAAGTTATCGCAGTGGATGCTGTAGACTTCTTTTTAAGTGAGCTGGATGGTGTCTTTGATCCGGAAATCAAACGGAAACGAATCGGCCTTGGTTTTATAAAAATATTTGAAGAAGAAGCGGCAAAGCTTGGCGAAGTGAATTTTCTCGCTCAGGGCACACTCTACCCGGATGTGATCGAATCTGTATCATTTATGGGTGAGGCCCCAATTAAATCTCACCACAATGTGGGAGGGCTTCCGGAAATCATGAAACTTGATCTTATCGAACCCCTTCGTGAACTCTTTAAAGACGAAGTACGCGTACTAGGACTTGAACTCGGTTTACCGGAAGAAGCCATTTACAGACAACCATTCCCAGGACCCGGTCTTGGAATCAGGATCATGGGAGAAGTAAACAAAGACCGTTTAAACATAGTGCGACAAGCAGATGTTATCGTACTTGAAGAGATGAAAAAGAGTGGCTGGTACAGAAAAGTATGGCAATCCTTTGCAGTGCTGCTTCCCATCCAGACTGTTGGTGTTATGGGTGATGGGCGTACCTATGAAAATGTTATTGCACTCCGCTCTGTTGATTCCAAAGACGCCATGACCGCTGACTGGTCAAAAATCCCCTATGAGCTTTTAGGCATTATCTCCGGCAGAATCATTAACGAAGTTCGTGGTGTGAACAGAGTGGTTTATGATATTTCCTCAAAACCTCCTGCCACCATTGAATGGGAATAATTAAACCGTTTTCAATTTTCAGAAAAAACAACATTTTATTGAATGAGGTCTGCTTGTAATGCAATCAAACACTCTTTACATTGCCTCCCTCGACCCTGAGGCCGGAAAACTTGTTGTAACTATGGGGTTTATGGAGCTTCTCACCCGCTCCATGGGAAACGTGGCGTTCTTTCGACCAGTTATCGATACAGATGATAGGACGGATCCTGACATTGATCTTATTCGCGGACGGTACTGCCCTTCAATGAGCTATGAAGAGAGTTATGGCTTTGAAGCATCGGAAGTCAAAACCTTTCTAGCCGAAGGCCGAATCAACTTCTTTCTTGAAGAACTGATCCAAAAACTCAACAAGCTCAAAGAACGCTACAACTTTATACTCTGCCAGGGACTGAACTCGACATCTTTTCTCGCAGCCTTTGATCAGGACATCAACATGGAAATAGCCAAGAATCTTGGCTGTCCGTTTATTGGTGTTATCAACGGCAGGAATCAGACTCCACGCGATATTGCCAAAGAAATAAAAATCATTGAAGATACAATTACGGAATCAGGTTGTGCCCACTTTGCCACCTTTGTAAACCGCATGGCTGAAGATACCTTAGGTGTGTTAGAAGTGGAGCTCGACGATCCGGACGAATCCTCGGGAGTCCCGGTTTTTCTTCTGCCGGAGGTTGAAGAACTGGACAAACCATCCCTTGCTGATATAAGTGATGCCCTTGGCTGTGAGAATGTACTTGGGATTGATGAAGGCATGGATCGTATTGTCAGGCAAGTCAAGATTGCTGCTATGACCATGGAGCATTTCCTCACCCATGTTGAAGATGGCGATCTAATCATTGTGCCCGGAGATCGTAATGATATTATTCTGGCAACTCTCTCCACACTTCTCTCTGCAAACTATCCAAATGTTGCAGGCATCCTGCTCTCTGGTGGTTTTCATCCAGGGAAAAACACCATGCGCCTGCTCACCGGCCGTGAACTGACACTCCCCCTGCTCAGCGTAAAAAGTGACACCTATACAACAACCAGAAATGTTGCTGCAGTGCCCGCCCTGATTAATCCCAGTGATGAACGAAAAATTGCGCTGGCACTGGGACTTTTCGAAAATAATGTTGATGGCGAACGAATCCGCAAGATGGCGGAACTTACAAGTACACCGGACACTGTCACTCCGGTGATGTTTGAATATGGTCTCTTTGAACGGGCACGCTCGTCAAAGAAACATATTGTTCTGCCTGAAGCAAGTGACGAACGGATTTTACGGGCAACAGAGATCCTGCTCAGACGAAACGTGGTGGATATCACCCTGCTTGGCAATCCGGGGGAGATTAACATACACGCAGCGTCTCTTGGGCTTGATATCAGCAGTGCCGTAATTATTGATCCGGAAAACTCGGAACGTACCGAAAACTTTGTCCAAACCTTTTATGAATTGCGAAAACACAAAAACATGACTCCCGATGGTGCCCGTGATGTCATGAGCAACTACTCCTACTTCGGAACCATGATGGTTTATGAAGGTATGGCAGATGGAATGGTTTCAGGTGCGATTCACACCACAGCCGATACAATTCGCCCTGCAATGCAAATCATTAAGACCATTCCTGGAATATCCGTTGTCTCTTCAGTTTTTCTTATGTGTCTGGACACCAGAGTTCTTGTGTATGGCGACTGTGCGGTAAATCCCGTTCCCAACGCCGCACAACTGGCTGAAATCGCAATATCCTCAGCTGATACTGCAGTAACCTTTGGAATCGACCCCAAAATTGCCATGCTCTCCTATTCCACAGGAGCATCAGGAACAGGCGCAGATGTAGAAAAGGTTCGCAAAGCAACAATGCTGACCAGAGAAAAACGACCAGACCTTCTCATTGAAGGTCCCATTCAGTATGATGCTGCCATTGACCTTGGAGTGGCGAAGACCAAGATGCCGGACAGCAAGGTGGCAGGACATGCCACAGTTTTCATCTTCCCGGATCTTAATACTGGAAACAATACTTACAAAGCCGTGCAGCGGTCTTCCGGGGCTATTGCCATCGGCCCTGTTTTACAGGGATTAAAAAAACCAGTAAACGATCTCAGTCGTGGATGTCTCGTGCCGGACATTGTTAACACTGTTGCTATCACTGCAATTCAGGCGCAATCTGTTCAAGGATGATATTGTATACAGGTGCCTGCCCTCAAGAATATGATCGTGAATTCACCCAGGGAAACATCGTAAAACTGGAAACAGAATTTGAAGACACATCCTGTAAACGACAACTTTATACTATTCTTACATTCTGACAAACATGACACTAAAAACTGGAATATACGTTGATGCCGAAAATATCAGGCTCTGCGGCGGATACGGAATGCGCTATGACGTGCTGGTGGATCTTGCTAATCTTGGTGACTCCAATATGCTGCGCGCCAATTGCTATCTTGCAGAAAACGGTGAACGTACCAAGGAAGACCGGGACTATCGGCTGAAACTTTACCGGTATCATAATATCCTGCGCCAATGCGGTTTTAAGGTAATTAAAAAATACGTAAAACACTTTGTTGATGACGAAGGTATCCTCACCACTAAGGCCAATGCGGATATGGATCTGGCAATTGATGCGCTACTCCAGGCCAGAAATCTGGATAAAATCATTCTGCTTACCGGTGACGGTGATTTTATCCGCCTTGTCCAGGCTCTGCAAAACATGGGCTGCCGGGTGGAAGTCATTGCTTTTAATAATGTGAGTTCTGAACTAAAAGAAGAAGCAGACAGTTTTCTTTCGGGCTTTCTTATTCCTGGGCTGCTTCCCATGCAAAACGATGGCGCTGGCTGGCATCGAGGGGTTCCGATAAATTACAATGCTGATCGCGGATTTGGTTTTATGCGCTACTTTTCTCAGCAAGCAGATGGTTTAAGGGCAGAGAGTGTGTTTTTTCACTGTTCTAAATCAAATGTAAGCTCTGACAGCATTTTTTTAGATTCTAATAATATTTTTGAATTTAAAATAGTTGCAAACTCCGATAATAATAACAAAACTGAAGCTCAGAACATTTCCTCCATTGATGATCATCAGTATTGAATTGCTAACAAATTACAATAATCCGTATCTGTTTTTAGCTAAATTGCTTATTGCTGCACTGTAAGTCAAGTAAGATGTTCAAAAGAGTATTGTTCTTACGAGCCTCCTATAACTTTGTTTCTTCCTTCGTGCTTTGCCCTGTACAACCGTTTATCCGCAAGGGCAAGTAAACTATCCATTCCGCACTGATCTATTTCTTCTGTAGAGGCGACTCCGGTAGATATTGTGATGTGAATATCTGTTCCATTGTGGGAAAAGAGGTGGTCTTCAATATTGCGGCGCATTCTTTCTGCAAATTTTACCCCGTTCTGATTGTTTCCCAGACTAATTCCATAAAATTCCTCCCCACCATAGCGACCGATATCTTCTTCTTTTCGTTTTAATGAACTCATGAGTGCAGCCAATTCTTTAAGGACGAAATCCCCCATTTGGTGACCATAGGTATCATTTACCAACTTAAAATGATCTATATCTATCATAAGAACAGAGAACTCATCAATGTAGCCCCTCTGCCTTTCAGCGGTCCTAACCTCAAAGAGTTTTTTCATAATGTTTCTTTTGGGAAGCCCTGTGAGGTCATCAAAATATCCTATTTGTTCAAGTAACTCCTTTTGTTCCATCTCCTTGGTGACATCGGTGAGGCACCCGTAGGTCAACGTGATGGTATCATTTGGAAAGTGCTCCACTCGTCCCCGATCTTTAAGCCATATGGTTCTGTCGGAGGGTAAAATAATCTGGTATATCGCTTCAACCTGCTTATTCTTTTGCACATTTTTTCGCAGATTGTGGCGTTTCCTGGAGATCTGGCGGCGGGTTATGATCTCTTCTGCCACTTCCGATTGTGACACGTCGGTATAGTGGAATATGCGCTGATCCTGAATAGAGTCTCTGAAAACTTTAGAAATATCTGTAACATTTGTTTCCAATAACTCTATAAACTGCTGGCCAACGAATTCATACCAGATGGTATTGTCCTCCTGGTGCCAAGCAGTAATATATGGCATTAACGGGAAGTTATAGCTGTCAAATGCCTCGGAAGCCTGGATAACAGAGAGTGTACGTTCTTTCAGAATGTGACTGAAGACACCGTTGAGAATTTGGCCGGAATAATTGGCTGGAAGTTGTTTCATTTTTACTTGTAGTTAGGGGGAAACTTTGTTTTTGTCGTTCGTTGTATCATATCGAATTCTCTTCAAATTAAAAAGGGTCAATCCGAAAAACATTAAGATCTACAATGATGCACATATTATTTTCTCTTCTCAAGCACAGCTGATTTCTGAAGGTAATAATCGTAGTCTCCTCCATAGAGGCGCATTTCACCATGGTCAATTGCCTTGGTAAAGAGAATCTGACTGCCATATTGTTTGGGGATATTATTAAGATGAGCCATAAAGAGAGTCCCGGGGATAAAGAAAAACTGTTGTTTGGACATTGTATCGATTAAAGTGATATTTTTTTCAAATTAGACAGAATACTTTGTAAGGAAGATAATAACTATGGGAAATCCATTTCAGGATCAGCTTTTGAAAGCTGGCTTGGTCAATAAGAAACAGGCCAATAAGGTTAAGCGGGAGAAGCATCTCAATCGCAAAGAGAATAAGCAGGATGTTTCGTCTGAGATTAGCAAAAAAGCCAGGAAAGAGCAGCGAGTCCAGGCAGATCGTAACCGTGAATTAAACAGATTGCGTGCGGAGGAAAAGCTGCATCGTGAACAGAAGGCTCAGGTAAAGCAACTCATAGAACAAAACAGGCAGGAACGTGATGAGTTTGGAGAGGCTTTCCATTTTGTTGTGCAGAACAAAATAGAAAGGATCTTTGTTTCTGCTGAAATGGTGGACCAGTTGAGCTATGGGCAGCTGGCAATTGTTAAACTTGTTGATAAGTATGAAGTTGTTCCGGCTAAAGTTGCCCGTCAGATAGCTGAGCGTAATAAAGATGCAGTTGTCAGCTTTCATGAGGGGAAGGGCGAGTCGATATAAAGGGAACTATTTTGTTTGGCCAGTGAGTAGTTACTTGAAAGTAAAATGACCCTTTTCCATTCCGTTATCTCGTTTTCGCTCTGAGTACATACCAAGATCGCATCTCAATTGGGTGCACATGAAGATGCCCCCCTCCGCTTTTAACCAGCCTCCTGCCAATTTGAGGCTAGATTCCCTTCTTTTATGTGATATTTAAACAAACCCTAGCGCATTGGTAACGCTTTCTGAATAATTGAATGGGATAATCCAGTCTGTTTGATACAATTTATAAAACAGGAGGGATGTTCATCCACATGACAATTCAGTTGAAACCGATGGCTCAATTACAACCCAATGAGCTGAAAAAGAGCTTGGTACCTCGTACCGATCTGCCATATCTTCTGGAAATAATGGAGATCGATACCAATTCCACAGAAGGCTTTTTGGCATCTTTACCTTTTAGTGTCCGGGATACCACCGCAGGCACGGAAAATGAATTTCAGACAGTAGTTTTAGGGAAAAGACATAACTTGGATCTTGCCATCACCATAGAAGAATCCAATTATTATAAAAATATCGTTCGCAGGGCGGCCTCGGGGGATACTTCCCGTAAAAAAATGCTGGGTCTTGAACGGTATCTGAATCAGCGAACAGACGATGTCTGGGAAAATAGCTGGGTCAGATTTCCACAGAAGACGCTCAATGCCTATGCCAATCATACCTTTAACGCCGACCTTAAAGCGGACAAGACCAACCCCGCTTCAACCTTAAGGTCTGATGCTCAAAGCTTTACCTTTACCAAAGAGAACGAAACCTTTGTCCGTATCCCGGTATCCTATCTATTAAAACTTGCTCTTGCAGATGTGTTGGGAGCCGTGGAGGATGGGCACCCCCTGGTGATAATTACCGGCGAAAAAATGATGGCTCATTTTTCAAACGACAACACCTCCCCAGAAATTTTCTCCTTTCACCCGGTGGGGGCTAATGGTGCGGAATCCATGGGCCAGAGACTGGCCCAAGAGACCCTGATCCGTTATCTGTTTACCCAGTTGCTGGTGCAATATGCCCAGAAAAAGTTCTGTCTGAAAGAGCAGGGCCAGCAGGTTAAAATATTTTTTTCCTCCTCTCCCCCGTTGATGCAAAAACAACTCAATGACAACATTTCAGATTCCTTTTACCGTTCGCTGTTCATGAGCCCCTGTTTATCCGGGTGGACGCAAGGCCAGGAAAAACATGAATACATGAAATTGTGTCATACCGTTCTGTCCAGAAGCCAGCTCAACTCACTCTCAAAACTCAGGGAAGCCGGAATCATCAATTCCAATCTGGTGGTGTTGCCCAATACCTCCAATGTTTGCCTAGCCAACAACGGTACCCATATCAGCATGGGCAGCCTGAAGCTTAAGCGACTGCTCAAGGACCCCGGTTCCGGGTATACGTCCTTCCATGAAAAATATTTGGGAGACCTGGTGATTAAAATAAAAGAGCATTTTTTATGCCTGTTTCCTGGAGTATACAGTGCCTCTCCGTTGCGTTTAAGTTTTGAAGATTTTCATCCGGAAAAAGCCTTGGGATTTTTACCTCACGAGATCGATTATACCCATCTTCGAATGATCTGGAGACGGTGGAAACGCAAGGCCAAGATCCAAGTGTTCGGCCAGGCAATTACCCCCTTTGGCCCGGTATGGCTGGATCGCCTTCTAAGCCACAGCTTTGGCCTGAAAGGAGATTTCATTCCCGATGCCAGGCTTATTGACTACTTTATCTCTCTCATGAGCACCGATCAAAGCCCTTCCTTAAACGGCGCACCGGGAAATGAAGCACAATTGAAAAAAGATCTTTCTCAGATGGGGGTGTTTGATGAAAGAATGCCATTGTACCAGCTTGTGAGAATACGAAAATATATTGAAATGGGCTATACCGGGTTTGAGCATCGGTATTATTCCATCTTTGAAAATATCGGATCGGACATGGGCGGTGCTGTGGATTTGCAGCATCTGATAACGGCCCTTGCCTACCATTACATTCTGACCGGAAAAATCACTCATAAGATGATTCCAGACACACCGGATGTCGAAAGTGAACGGAGGCAGATTTTCTTTTGCAGCGCCATTAATATTCCCACCTGTTATGTGAAAACCCAGACCCAGAATCTGTTTTTACGGCAGATTGTCTCAAATATACCAAAAACCCGTGTAAGCCGCAGATATCCAGGATATACGAGGATCAGGATGCTGGATTATAAGCAAACCTTGATTAAACTGATACATACCGATGGAAAGGATCTGGTTCAATCTTTTTCCATGGAAGAAACTCTTTCCGACCTTGACGCAAGGATCCGGTATCCCGATACCTTTTCCGCCGCAGGAAAGCTGAGCCGGGGGATCCTTAAAAAGGAAAAGAAAAAAGACCCCATGTGCTTCAGGGGGGATATCTTTAATAAAAAAGCAGAAAACTTTTATATTAATGACCTGAAAGAACAACATATGGAAGAAGCTTTTGCCGCTCTCAAAAAAGAGTTCCATCAAATGGATGTTTGGGTAAGTCACGATCAATCTCCCCATCGAGAGGCCATCAAGACCATTCTCGGTGAAAAAGATTTATACACATTTTTAGCCGAGGTGGAAGCAGGCGTTCTTGACAATAGCCTGGATCTTACCGCCTTGAAAAAGCTACTTTATCTAATCATGCTCCATGTCAATATGGAAAGCAAAACCGCTTACACAAATGGATAATATAGGTACAGGCAATGCAACTTCCCCCCCACCAGTATATTGAAAGAAAAACCGCCGCCGTCAAAACGGAACGCCTTTTCAGCGACCAGGTCGTTCACCTTCTTTACTCCCGTATCCGGGAGGTGTCACCCTTTCTCTTCAAGCAGTTGGTATCAAAACAGGCTTGCAACCTGCTGGGATTTCTCAACTATGATCTTCCCAATTGGCCCCTGCCACGTTCGGGAAACGATGCCGCCTGGGACAAAATTTTCAAAGATATTAATATCAACCCCCATGAAGTCTGGGAAGATCCAAAAGGAGCGGAGAAAATAGACAGCTACCGAAAACTCTTTGAACGTAAAATCCGCTATTGGGAATGCCGCCCCATGGCGGATGCCGCAACTAAAGTGGTGGCTCCGGCAGATTCACGGGTACTCACCGGTTCTTTTCCCTCCCAAAACACGCTGAACATCAAGGATAAATTTTTTTCCTTTTCCGAATTAATCGGACCGGACAAACCCCGGTGGCTTACGGCATTTGCCCGGGCCGATTATGCCGTTTTCCGACTGACCCCGGATAAATACCACTACAACCACACCCCTGTCGCAGGCCAGATCCTGGATACCTACGAGATCAACGGAGACTATCATTCCTGCAACCCGGGAGCGGTGGTCAAAGCCGTCACTCCTTACTCCAAAAACCGGCGGGTTGTCACCATTATTGACACAGACGTGGAAAATGGAACCCGTGTGGGGCTTATGGCCATGGTGGAAATCGTGGCATTGATGATCGGCCGCATTACCCAATGCTACAGCCCAAATCGGTATGACACACAGGTCCCGTTGGAAAAAGGAGTTTTTATCGAAAAAGGACAGCCCAAAAGCCTGTTTGCCCCGGGCAGTTCGACCACCGTCCTCATTTTTCAGGAAAATAAAATACAATTTTCCCAGGACCTTATGGAAAACCAGAACAGATCAGATGTCAAAAGTCGCTTTACCCAAGGATTTCAAACCCCCCTGGTGGAAACAGATCTCAATGTCAGGGAAACGATTGCGATGGCAATTTAACAATTGCAATGGCTATTTTAACAATAGGAGAAACTATTTAATGGACCAGATTTTTTTTATCGGCAGCATCGCTGTGTCAATTCTCATCTCCCTTTTTTGGGGATTCAAACATCTTCCCGGGGAAAAATGGCAGATTTTTGCCGCCCTGCCCAGGCAAAAAGAGAGAACAGGACAATGGAACGGTTTGAACCTGACCTACTACGGACTGCTCAGCGCCAATGCCTATACCTTTGCCGTGGTGATATTTTTTATCCTAGGCGCTTCTGTGAATATCCCGGTTTTAGGGCTTTGCCTGGTCATCGTCACCCTGCTTTCGGTGTGCATGCCGGCCGCTAAACTCGTTGCCAGGATCGTGGAAAAGAAACAAGGCACCCTGACCGTGGGAGGGGCGGTGTTCATCGGAACCCTTGCAGCCCCCTGGCTGATCTATCTTATCAATCAAACCCTGGGACATCTCTTGGGGTTTCACATGAACGTCACCATTGTTCTGTCGGCCATCTGTGTCTCCTATGCCTACGGAGAGGGTTTGGGCCGCCTGGCATGTATCAGTTTCGGGTGTTGCTACGGCAAACCCCTGCACCAATGCCCCCCCTGGATCCAAAAATGCTTTGGCCGTTTTTATCTGGTCTTTTCCGGGCAGACCAAAAAAATCACCTATGCCTCTGGCCTGGAAGGGGAAAAGGTCATCCCGATTCAGATTATCACCGCCGCTCTCTATTCCATCAGCGCTCTTTTGGGAACCTGGCTTTTCCTCAACGGATTCTTTGCCCTGGCACTGGCGGAAACATTGATGGTAACCCAGGTATGGCGGATTCTTTCTGAATTTTTCCGGGCGGATTTCAGGGGAAGTTTTAAGATCACCCCCTATCAGCTCATGGCAGCAGGGGGACTGGTCTATTCCATGGGAGTTATTCGTTTGTTCCCGGTCACCCGAACCCTTGTCCAGCTTGGAACGGGTCTCACTCACCTCTGGAATCCCTGGATGATCCTCGGGGTGCAGGTCGTCTGGATAGCCTCCTTTCTGTATACCGGACAAAGTTCGGTCACCGGTTCAAAAATATCCTTCCATGTGAACCACAACAAAATCTGATGAACCTGACCTTAAGTTCAAGATCGCGGATTCGGGCCAGTAGCGTTCTGTGGGGATATGCCGTTTTTAAATTCTGGATCGCCTCGGGAATCCTCGCCGCATACGGCATCAATCCCTGGATATTTTTATTTCTGGACATGGTAACGGTCCCACCCTACGTCATTGGCTGGAACCGTCTGTTTGTATCCCTCGCCAGCAAACAAGACACCCAAACACTTAAAACCCTCGTTTTATGGGGGATGATTACCTTTGTGTCGAGCACGGCCCCCTATCTTTATGCCGCCGGAAAAAAGAACATCAAGGCCATGTCTTTTACCGGGGGAGAGCCGCTGCTCCTGTTGGATGATCTGTGCGATTATATCAACAGGGCAGGCAAGGACAAGATCCCTTTCATCCGTACCGGCACCAACGGATTTTTATTCACCCGCAACCGGCAACCCGGATTCAGTGACAAAATTTCCCGGCTGGCCGAGAGGCTGGCAGCAACCCCCATCCGAAATTTCTGGATCAGTGTGGATTCGTGTGATCCAAAAACCCATGAAACCATGCGGGGATTAAAAGGGGTGATCCCGGGCATCAGACGGTCGATTCCCCTGTTTCATGAAGCTGGTCTTTTCCCTGTTTTACCAAACTGTCATCGACTTAGAAGCCCAGGCAAAGGGACTTTTTGCACTGGTCACCGATGTGGGAGGCCCACAGGAAATCATAGAAGACGGCCGGACCGGCTATGTTTTAAGCCTGTCCGACATGGCGGCATGGGTGACGAAAATCGAACAGCTTAATCACCTGCGGTGTGATTCTCCAGAGGCGTTTGAAAAGAGGCGGCAAACCTGCCGAAACCGGGTGAAAAAATCCTATCATTGGGATGCGGTATTGGCTGATATCCTGGGAAACCCAGCGCCTCCCCCTTAAAAAAACACCCGCCAGAAAACCGGCACAGGGCAAAACACCCGTTTCCGTCTGGGACTTACCCCCTCGCAAGAAAGGGGTGGCCTAGGGCAAAGGATGAATCGTTTATACGACATCCAGACAACAACTGATCAAAGAAACCTGAAATTAAAAAATAATATAATTGGAGGATGATCATGGGAAATGTAATGGTTGAAACGTATGCACCATCAAACAACGAAGCGTATATGAACGATCGGCAGATTGAATATTTCAAAAACAAGCTGATCCTTGAAAGAATGACCTCTGACCAAAAGCAAAGACAGCACCTGGAAACAATCAAAAACCGACGCTCCCAACATGCCGATATCCTGGATAGAAGTAATTTCCTGATGGATCTTGAACGGGAAATCAGTACATATGAGCGCTACAACCAAAGGATCCGCCAAATCAATAAGGCCCTGGACAGAATTGACAGCGGCCGGTTCGGATATTGCGTAATTACCGGGGAGCAAATCGGGTTAAAACGACTGGAAGCCCTGCCCTTTACCCACATCTCCATCGAAGCGCTCATGGAGCATGAAAACGAGACCTGGCAATAAGGTGCATGGAAACGCAGATCAGGCGGATTTACTGTTTCTGACTGATCTGCGTCATTTTCTACAAAATTTTTGAAGCTAATTCCGCAAGCTCCGAGCGTTCCCCTTTTTCCAGGTTGATATGGGCATATAAGGATTCTCCTTTCATTTTTTCTATTATAAAGGCAAGTCCGTTGGTCTGAGAATCCAGGTAAGGATGATCGATCTGAAAAATATCGCCTGTAAAAACTATTTTTGTGCCTTCACCAGCCCTGGTGATAATGGTTTTAACTTCATGGGGAGTAAGGTTCTGAGCCTCATCCACAATAAAAAAAACTTTGACAATACTTCGTCCTCGAATAAAAGAAATCGGTGTGATAACAATCTTTCCATCTTCTAATAGCTTCCGAAACTTCCCAGACTGGTTTCCAGTTCCCGGCTGGCCATCCTCGATAACTGACATATTGTCATATAAGGGCTGCATGTAGGGATCAAGCTTTGAATTGATGTCACCGGGCAGATAGCCCAAATCTTTATTGCTTAAGGGAACAACCGGACGTGTGATAAAAATCTTGTGATAAAACCGCTTGTTTTCAAGTGCCGCAGCCAATGCGAGAAGGGTTTTCCCCGTCCCTGCTTTCCCTGAAATTGTGACCAGGGGGATTCCAGGATGCAACATGGCATTTAATGCAAAAGTCTGTTCAGCGTTCCTTGGGGTGATGCCATGGCAGGTCCTTGGCATTACCCTCTGGATGGTTTCAGATTTTTTATCATATATGGCAAGGGCAGATCTGGAACCATTTTTTAAAATAATATTTTCATTGGCAAAAAACCTGTTGCCAGGAATAAGCATCTTGCGATCAATGACATAAGGCTTTGCATAAACAGACTCAAATAAATCTTCGTCAACATTCTCAACCGTTTGAATACCGATATAGATGTCAGACGGATTTTCAACAAAATTGGAGTTATAATTTTCTGTTTCCAAGCCAATGGATTTTGCCTTTAATCGCAAATTCACATCCTTGGTCACAAGAATAACCTTTTTGGACTTATATTTCCTGGTGATGGAATGGACTGTATTTAAAATCCAGACGTCGGAAGTTAAATCCTTGAAATTCTGTTGGATGATATCATTGAGTTTAAATTCAAGACAGATGGAAATCTTGCCCTGACCCGGACCGATCCGTGTGCCGCCATTCAAGACTTTTTCACTGGACAATGCATCCAGGGATCTTAAAAAATCCCTTGCATTGCAGTTGATGACACGGTTTCCTTTCTTGAATCGATCCAGTTCCTCGATTACTGTAATCGGAATGATGATATCGTGATTTCCAAACTGGTAAATGCAGGTGCTGTCATGAAGAATGACGTTGGTGTCCAGGACAAAGGTTTTTTTCATATGGAACTCCAAAGTTAGGGTTAAGGTCATTCACATATTATGGTGCATCATTCAAAGTCTTATCCGATCCAGGTTATGATTTTATTGGCAGACCATTAGAGAATTATAGAATAGAGAGAAAACTGAAATGTTAATAACAGATTTCATTTTTATGAGAAAAATGTTAGAGTTTCATACTTTTTTAACATTGGGACTATCTGAAAATATTGGATTCAGGACAATAAATGATCCAAAAACAGACAACCTTAGATTCATGCTTAATTCTGAGCCCTGCACTATAATTCAGGGGGGGGGGGAAAGGACCGGTATGGATTTCATCATATTGGTTTGTTCAAGCCCCTGTTTTTATTGCTTGTCATGGTCAATGCACCGGTGGCTTTAATTTGGCTGGAAATCATTCCTTTTGAATACCGGTTTCATGCCTTTTCCTGTGTTCTGACAGGGTTTATTTATTTTTATTTTCTCAGGCGTTATCGTCTCCACGAATTAGGCTTCCGGACCGATAATCTCAACCGTTCCCTGGGCTTGAATTTTCTGTTCTGTGCGGCCGGGGCAATTGCTCGGCGCTCTGGCACTGTTTCTCGGCGTAATTTAAACCCCTTGAAACCGTCTTTATATTTCAAGAAGCCTGTCTTAAGTGACCCAGGCATGGGGTCTTTTCCATGATCTGGGAGAGTTCTTTTCCCTCCCAGGCAAAATGGGAGGGGATGTTCAACAGGCTGGCAATGGTCGGTGCAATATCCAAAAGAGAAACATCCCCTTCAATCTTAAAGTTTTCACGAATTTCCGGCCCGAATGCAATCAGAGGAACCTGGGTAATTTCAGGTGAATCGTCCATGTGATTTTTTTCTTTTCCCCCATGATCACTTGAGACAATCAGGTGATAGCCTTTTTCTCGTACAATACCATCAACAATCAACCCCAATGCACGATCCACCATTTTTAACGCCTCTAAATATTCCGGAGACATCCATCCAAAGCGATGACCAATGATATCTGTCCATTCAAAATAGACAAAACAAAAATCAGGGGTTTGGTGAAGGACGTGGCAGGCGGCAATGCCTGCCAGCTCAATGAGATCCTGTTTTCGATTCTGACGAAGGAAAAAGGAGTGGTCCATTGTTCCGGGCAGGGCCAGGTTTCTCAAGTGTTCCCAGCTGTAAAAGGAAGATACCGTGCCCCCATGGCTTTTGACGTGACCAAACAGGCTTTGGGCGGTAGCGGCCGTGGTGGGCAGAGAGGTGTTGGTCACCACCCCGTGGGAATAGGGTGCAAGGGAGGTGAAGATGGAAAAATGGGAGGGCAGGGTAATGGAGGGCGTAACCGTTTTAACCCCGGGCGTAAATGATCCGTTTTGGATCAGATAATCCAGGGTGGGGGTGTAGGCCTTTTCAATGGCGGCACTTGTAAGGCCGTCAATGATGACCAGCAGGGTTTTATTCATTATTTTTTTCTCCGTAAATAAAATGTTATGGATCTTTGATTAGGAAGATAGACTTTTCATATTAGAAACAGATGTTATTACTATTAAGGTTTAATGATCCACATTCTGCCCAGTTGATACTTCTCCTGTG
>JAFLJO010000170.1 GCA_022712975.1 Desulfocapsa sp. | reverse complement strand
TTCTGCAGTGTTGAATGGAAAGTATTCTCCAATATCTACTCTTTCAGCCAGCTGTTTAAATATCCACCAGCCTGGTTTTGTATCAAAATCCGGCTCAATGGCTCGTTTCCTTATGGCAAGGCGAGGCTTTAAACTTTTCTGAAGACAGATGGTGCTTTCCCGTTCCAGGTAGGTTGACTCAGGAAGGATAACGTCTGAAAACCACCCGAATTCACTGTAGTGAGTGTCAATTGACACCAGGAGATCACAGTGTTCAAAGGACATTTTCTGACGTTGAGGATCAGGCCATCCGGAAAACGGGTCGTGACGCATTGCAATCCATGCTTTGACAGGATATGGATCCTCTTTTTCCATGGCATCAAAGAACAAATGGCCAAGACCGGGGCCCTTGTCAAAATGTTTGTATTTCCAGCCAACACCATCGGCTCGTTTAATATCAGGCTTTGGACAGTCAAGTGCCCGAAGTCCTTTTACACCACAGTCACCCGAACCTTTAGGAATAAGGAGACCACCTTTCTGTTCTATATTACCCATCAGAACATTTAAGAGGTGAAGTCCGCGAGAGGCATAAAAAGAATCTTTATATCGAGACAGGTTCCAGCCAGGATGGAAAATTACCTTGGGCATAACTGGAATAATTTCATCGATAAAAGCATGGATAGCTTTTGCTTTGAGACCACATTCTTTAGCAGCCCATTCAGGTGTATACTGCTCTACAAAATAAGCCAGTTCATCAAATCCAGAGACATATTGGTTTATAAAATCATGGTCATAGGCATCTCTTCTGATGAGCTCATGGATCATAGCGAGGATGAGAGCGTAATCTGTCCCCGGTCTTACCTGAAAGAAACGGTCTGCTTTGATCCCGGTCATGGTCTGGCGAACATCTACATAGGTGAGTTTTCCGCCATTTTCCAGCATATCCATGGTCTGGAGGTTTTCTCCAATGCGGAGGGATTCAAACATATTTCGCCCAAAGAGAACAAGATGTTTGGCATTCTTAATATCATAAATGAAACCTTTACGGCCTACACCGTTAATGGAAAGGCTTGCGTGATGGGCATTACGCCCACAGGTAGAGTCATGGTTAGTATAGTTCGGAGAACCAAAAGCATGGATAAATGTTTTATACATATTCTGCCATGGTCCACCCCTGGATGAGAGGACGACAGATTCGGGACCATGTTCAGCTTTGATTTTTTTTAATTTATTGCTGATAAAATCAAGGGCTGTTGGCCAGCTGACTTTCTGCCAGCGTCCTTCACCGCGCGCACCCTCTCTGATGAGGGGTTGCTGTGGCCTCTCCTGGTCAGTAACTAGAGCAGTTCCTGCAGATCCCCTGGCACATAATGCGCCACCAAGGATATGTTGGTTTCCTTCTATCCATGTTACTTTATTGTTTTCTGACTCCACACGGATAGGACAGCGCACAGTGCACATCCCACACATGGAGTAAACAGATTTTTTCATTTAAAATTCCTCCAAAAAAAATTAACGTTCCCTATCTGGTAGTCGTTATATGTTGTTTGTTGATCTCATTGATAATTCTGATTTTCCTGCGGCGCTCAATTCTTCTTTTAAGGAATATCCAGCCAATATAGAATGACACCAGTGATACTAAATAGAAAAATATGGAGCCAATCAGGATCGGTTCCCCGTTTGATGAACCAATTTTTAGTATGTATTCCCGGCCGGTGAGTTCCATCAGCCTTTCAGGGCGGAAGGACGAATTCACATAGGAGACTACCATCAGAATCGGCAGGTACATAGTTGCCAGACCGAGCAACAGGCCTTCAAGAAAATAATCGTAATAGGCGCGGTTAAGCGTTGATTTGTCGATATTTTTAGCCATGCGTGACCCTTTTTCACGATCTTCACAGCGCATTGCCTCTTCGCGAACATTAAGCCAGTAATTAAAATCTTCTTCGAGCTTTGTATGTCGCTTGGTCTGGCATCTTTTTCGTAAGAACTTTGTGGAAATAACTGTTAGGAGAGCAAGTAGGATAAGAATAAATGCTGGCCCTGTAATGGACTGAACCGGGGAAAGCAGGCTGTCCACTATTCCTACAAAAGTAAGAATCGTGGCGTATATGTATTCCCAGGCGATATCTAAAAAACGTTCCATGATGTTACCCATCAGCGTAAGAATTAATTACTTACAGTTCAGCATAAGCAAAGCTATGCTGAACTGTAAGCGTTCTTTACTATTTATCTGTTACTCCTAGATCCAGTACTGAATCTTGAAAAAACGGAAGAACAGGAAGAACAGTGTACAGGCGAGAACGATTTTGAGAACTTTCTCGCTGAACATTTTTTGACAACGACTACCAAGCATACCACCGGCAAAACCACCGATGATGATTGATCCTGCTATGACCATATCAGGATAATATCCGTTAAGGACATATCCGATAAAAGAACCAATACTGGAGAAACACGTTCCGATCAGAGAAATTGGCACGGCAACATACATTGGAAGTGCAGCAATTGTGGTCATCATTGGTACGAGCAGAAAGCCACCACCAATACCGAAGGCACGGGAGGCAATACCTACAATAATACCAAGGAAAGCAAAGAGGAGTGGGTTAATGCGGAATTCCTCACCCCAGAACTTGAAGCGATAATCAGTAAGACCGGATTTAACAGGCTCAATAGAACCCATTTCAACAGAACCACCGGTTTCTTTAGCTTTTTTGACGGCAGCGTTAAATTTCTGGGTCATGGCTTTGATGTTTTTTCTCTTATTCATGGCCGCAGGAGTCATTTCCGTAAGCGTTTTTATACCCATGATTACAACCAAAACACCTAACCACTCTTTGTACGCTTCCATTGAAAGGTACTGCGTTACATATGAACCAAGCCATACGGAACCGATAAAAATACCGGCACCAAAGGAGAGGCCAACCGGCCAGGCAACACGACGCTCAACTATGGCAAAACGATAAAAAGAGCCAAGTGGGGAGAAGAGAGTAAGTGCGATATTAGAAGGACGGAGAACATTTGCAGCATTGATACCAACAGGACCGGCAGTTTGAATAAACAGAGCCTGAAAAGCGCCCATGAGCATACCACCGGCAGCGCCGATCATTGAGAAATAGGTACCAACAAGGATGGCACCTAAAACAATGATTAGAGGATTCATATAACGATAGCCTTTTTCGAGCCAGAATCCGTTTTTTTCGATGGTGTAGGAACCATCCTTGCTACCATTCACATAAACATCAAAAACAGTATCAGGTGGAGTGTGACGAAAGGAAGCGAAGGACGCAGTGAATTTACCAGTTTCTTTGTCAAGCTCGATGGATGTTCCTTCGTCCCAGTAATTACCGGTCGCATCATCACCGATTACACTTCTTGCAAATATGACAACTTTACCTTTTTTGTTCCCCTCTTTACCAATGGTGTTTATACCGTATTTGTCCTCTTTTATGAACCTGAGTAAGTTCCACTCCTCAGAAGTTTCTATGGGACCCAGCATGTCTTTGGCACTAACATCATCAAAACTCTTTTTGAGTTTGAACATGGTTGTGTTGTAGAGTCCCTGACCTTTTTTGAAGATTATTGAAGGCCCGCCAAATTTTTTGTCCACATCTTTACCAAACGCATCACGGTTGGAAGTGATTAAATAATAAAGAGGTGGAATCGATGTATCAGGGGAGAACCCGGCTTTTTCACCTTTTTTAGGGAGGGTGTTTTTCTCAAATTTACCATCAGTATATGATGATTTAAATTCGTTCTGCTGGGCAATGGCAATGTAGAGTTCCTGCCCTGGTTCAATCTGTCCTTCTATGGTGACGGTATCACCAGCTTTATACTTTGCGGCTGATATTGTTGTTCCAGCAAATGAGCTGCTTTGGAAGGCTAAAAGCCAGATTGAAATAACCATCAAGGAAATTGATAGTCGTTTACATGGTATCATTTTCATTACGCCTCTTTTGGGGTTGAGTTAATCGGATGGAACCTTCTGACAGGCACCTGTTAGTCAATTCTTGTTTTTACTGTTGCAGCTTTCACAGATGATTAGGCAGTTACCTCCTTCTTGTGTTTGTCTGTTTATTTATTTGTCTATTTATTGGCCTCTGATTTCGTTACTTTTCCAGTGCGAGAACCTTCTTAACCTTTTCTTCGAGTTCATCTCGATCTATGGGTTTTACACAATATTCATCAGCTCCTAAACTCATGGCCTCACGAGCAGTTTCAACGGTGGGATATCCTGTGAGCATTATCACCCGAATTGTTGAATCAATCTTTTTCAGGATAGCAAGTACTTCAACCCCACTCATTTTCTTTAACTTTATATCTAAAATTGCCAGGTCAATTTTATGTGTTCCAGCGTGAGTGATAAGATCCTCTTCTTCGGTAAATGTGTGAACGTTATGTCCTTTCTTTCTGAGAATTTTACCAATAAGAACTGTCGCATCCTTAACATCATCGAGTGTGATTATTTCAGCCATTATATCCTCATAGTTTATAGGGCTTGTTGGTTGGTTTGAGTAACAACTCCTGATTCATTTAAAAGTGCAGGTAGAATGATGTGGAACGCTGTACCCTTAATCGTTGCGCCACTTTCTTTGTTAATAATCGGACTTTCAACTTCGATGTGACCGTCATGTTCCTTAATAATTCCATATGAAACTGAAAGTCCCAGGCCTGTCCCTTTGCCAACGGGTTTAGTAGTGAAAAAGGGATCAAAAATGGAGGAGCGAATTTTGTCGGGTATACCGTGTCCTGTGTCTCGCACTGTGGTAATAACATTTTTCCCGTCGTCACTATTTTTGGTACTGATATAAATGTCACCGCCACCCTGTTCTTCCATGGCATGGTGTGAATTATTTATCAAATTTACACATACCTGACGGAGTTTTTCAGTATCACCAACTACAGTATTAAGGTGGCCTGAGAGGTTCTGGTGTACCTGGATATGGCTCATATTCAGTGAGTGTTCAGTGACTGCCAGAATATCTGAGAGCATTTCATTCATTGCGATATCTTCTCTGGAACTCTCTGATTGCCTGGAAAATTTCAACAGATCTGCAACAATTTTACGGCAGGCTTTGGTTTGGCGTTCTATAACTTCAAGACTCTCTCCTTCTTCTGTGTCTGCAGGGAAATCATCCATCAGGAGTTGAGAGTAGCCCAGAATTACTCCAAGAGGAGTATTGATTTCATGGGCGACTCCTGCCGCCATCTGCCCGACTGATGCCATTTTTTCGCTGGATACGAGTTGGGCCATCATGGTTTTCACCCTGGTGAGATCCTTGGCGATACCCTCACATCCTGTAAAAGTGCCTTCTTCGTTAAAAACAGCGTGCGCAGAGAGAAGTATGGAAATGAGAGTCCCATCTTCTCGTTTAAACTCAACCTCAAGATCTTCAATAAAACCGTGGCTGATCATTTCTTCGGAGCAGTTATTCAGGTCATCTTCATTGAAAAAAATATCATGAAGGGTGAGTGGTGGTAGATCGTTAAATGAGTAACCAAGTATTTCGAGCCCGGATACATTCATGTTAACAATTCTATTTTCTGAATCACAAAAGAAGACCATATCTTTTGAATTAATAAAAAAATTACGAAATTTTTTCTCTGATGCTGAGAGTTCTTTTGTTCGATTATCTACCAATTCCTCAAGGTGAACGTTTATCTCATGGAGTTTCGCGGCAGTTTGTTTAAGTTCTTTATTGGTGGATTTAAGGTTTTTTGCCTTTTGTTCTATGGCACGGTATCCTTCTATCCCTTTGTGGTAGTAAATAGTGACAGCTGCAAGGGATATCATAAGCAAAGTATTAAAACCTCCTGAAAGAGGCGCTATCACGACCCAATGTTCCTCTTTGCCACCGATGACCAGGACCTGTTTGACAAGATGTCCCACCGCCCGTGAGATTGCAAAAGCAGCAAGTGTTATACAAAAGTAAAAAAGAAAACCCCAAAGAAAATTATCAGGTTGATTTTTGGTTAAAAGATAGGCGTATCGAAGGGATAGAAATGAGAAGACAATAATGAGCAGGGAGCCTACCATGTCGGTCAAGTTTGCTGGAAACATAGAAAGACTGTTCATTCCTTTTCCTCCGCAACGCTTGTAAGGTACAGAGAACGCAAACAGAGATAAAGGCAGATTAGTGCAGGTACGCTGAAAATGTGGTCGAGTTTTGCAACATAATAGATCAATTTGATTGTTGTGATAGGGCCTGCAATATGGATAGATAGATACCCATTATCTTTGATGATATCCGCAGAATCTATATGTATTTCTACTATGTGTCCGGTGAAGGCAACAATGTTCCATAGGATCATTAAAATGCAAAAGTATTGAAGATATCTCCAGCTTTTGATGGGAAAAGAGCTTCTCCGTATATCCCAGAAAAGATAACAAAGTGAGGCAATGAAAAATATGTGAGCCATCTGATGCACGTAAATGCCTTCAGGGGCGCCATGAGTTTGGATAGCCAAGGCGTGTTCAGGAAAAACAAGCAGTACTGCAGGGAGGAACAAACAGAACACCTTGGATGTTATTCTTATAAGAACCATTGAACTCCTGTGCAACGTTTTTGATGCAGCTTGGGCATCTTGCTCTGTATAGGCCATTTCCTCTGAACAGAGCACTAGTGGTAATGGATGCCTTTAAGTGCGTCACGGATTGTATGTGCTGGCTCACACCTGCAAGTTATTTTTGCATAAGTAATGCCAATAATGAAATACAAAGAACAAAAAATTGAATTACGTGTGATAATAAAAGGTTAGGCAGATTGTAACAATGAGGAATTTGACAGAAAAAGAATGGAAAGGGGAGAATATTGTTCGAGGTGTGCAGTAATTATGTTTCGGTGCAGTAAATATATTGCAACCATGAGAGGACTATCGAAAACTATTGGACTGGAGGGAGTGTTTGCGCATAAGACGTTGGAGTGCTTGTCGTTCCATACCGCTTTTTTTGGCTGCCGAAGACACATTGCCATTATTTTTAAGAAGAATTTTGCTCAAGTACGATATGGTGAATTCTGAGACAAGGATCTGCTTAGCTTTTTTGTAGGTCATATTGCTCAGATCCGCTGAAGAAACCACACCATTGGGCGGAGTTGTTTTTTTACTGTTTTCGTCATTTTCAGCAAAATTTTCAGGTTTAAGGATCTGCTCAGGTGCCAACAGGACAGCCCTGTTAATACAATTCTGAAATTCACGGACATTTCCTTTCCAGGTACGATTTAGCAGATACTGGAGAGCCTCCGGGCTAAGTGACATGTTTTTACGTTCATATTCAGCCTCATACACCTTAAGAAAATGATATGCCAATAAGGGGATATCTTCCTTTAATTCAGCAAGAGGAGGTAAAACAACACTCATGACGTTGAGCCGGTAATACAAATCTTCTCTAAATTCCCCTTTGCTAATTTTCTCTTCAAGATTTTGATTCGTTGATGCAAGAACCCGAACATCTATTTTTTGTGTTTTCGTTTGTCCAAGGGGTTGGATTTCTTTTTCCTGTAAAACACGCAACAGTTTAGTTTGAAAAGTAACGGGAATATCAGCAATCTCATCGAGTAGAATAGTTGATCCTTCCGCTTCAAGGAAGAGTCCGTCTTTATTATGATCTGCTCCGGTGAATGCACCCTTACAGTATCCGAAAAGCTCACTTTCAAGGATCTGCTCAGGAAGTGCCGGACAGTTCACTATGATCATTTTTTTATTTGCCCTTTTAGAGGCAAGGTGGATAGTTCTTGCTGCTATCTCTTTACCTGTCCCTGATTCGCCACGAATGAGAACCGTTGCATCACTTTGGCCAAAACGAGTGAGACGATCAATGGCATGGCGAAGAGGCGGGGCTTCACCTATAAATTCGGTGGATCTGCAATTATTGAAAACCTCCTGCTGGAGTCGTTGGTTTTCTCTTATGAGTTTAGTCCGTTCAAAGGCACGCCTTACAACCCTGCTTATTTTATCATTATCAAATGGTTTTTCAAAAAAGTCATAGGCACCATTTTTTAGTGCGTTAACAGCCATTTCTACCGTGCCATAACCAGTCATGATGATGCTGGAAATTGTTGGATCTGTTTCTTGTATAAATTTGAGGAGTTGTAAACCATCATTCCCAGGCATTATGATATCAGTAAGAACCACACTCGGATTCCAGGTTTTAATAAGCTGTTGTGCGTCAAAACCAGTCTCGGCAAGTGAAATGTCACACTCACATTTTTTGGAAAGTACTTTTTTGAGTAGAATGAGCAGATCACGTTCGTCATCAACAATCAGTAGTCGATTACTCTTTTTCACTTTATCATCCATCAATTATTTTTCGGAAATCTGAAGCATGGCTTGGAAATATTGTTGTACAAAGCGACCGGAGATGGTGTCGAGTATAGAAAAACGTAACGATTTCTCAGGAGGGAATGAATGTGTTAATGAAAAAAAGACATCTCGTGAAAGTTTGCCAATCATTTTATCAACCAGCCCCTGATCAGCATCTTTTTTTAACTGACGACAGTGAATTGGTCTTTTGGTAAAAATTTGACAATGCCCATTTCTTAGAAGAGGGCAGGTGGAAAAAACTCTATTTTCCTGATATGCCAGAGACGTCACCACAGCACTGTGGATTGTGTCTTCACGTTTACTGCTGCTGAGAAGAAGATTCATGTGATGACTTACAAAGACAGCTTCAATAAGAGACATTTCAAAATATTCATGGCAATATTTATCGCTTGCTAACGATTCGGGAGTATCTTCGTTTTCGGAAAGTGAATATTCATAGAGTATTGCCTGATATTCCGTAAAAAAAGGATTCAGGTCAATGGTATTCTCATTATGAATTGAAGCTTTGCGTATTGTAAGCTGTCCCTGCTGTTTTGAATATTTTTTAAGAAGTTTCCACTGGCTGTAATTAGAGGGATTCGCTTGCGTTGCTTTCAATGTTTCTTTTGCAAGTTTCAGTCCCAGTCCACGCCTTAGTAGATAAGCAGAAAGAAAGGTGCCTGTGCGTCCGATCCCGTGTCTGCAATGAACCAGGATCTTTTTCTTTAAATAAATGGCTTCATCAAACCAGCGAAGGGCTTTTTCCATGGATTCCATTTCAGGGGTGCATTCATCGTGAATGGGCAAGTAATACACTTCAAATCCAGCCTGTTCTTCAAGTTCATGAAGATCACTAAATTCTGCACAAAGGTTTACTATGGCACCAATTCCCTGATCTTTTATGGAATCTAACTGCTCGTAGGACATTGGAGCGTGTCCAATTGCGAGCTGATTTGTGATCCAGGTTAGTTCGTATGACATAGTTTTCCAGATATGTTTTCTTCAGAATCCAAGATCATTCTTGCACTTCAAAAAAACGTTCCACCAGTTGTTCTACCATCGCAACATTTTTAAGGAGCATGTCCATCTGTTTTGCTGTCCCAAACAATTTTCCGAGTGATTCGATTTTGTGCTCAAGAACAGGTGCAGAACGGCCACTGATTTTTGCATCCAGGAGATCACCTTTGACATTGACCTCAAAGCCAAGACGGTTCAGAACTTTTGTGAGGTATATAATTCGTAACTCACGTCCTGCAAATTCTCCACCACCACCTGCAAAACGCATGCTGCAATAATTGGAGTTTGAGTCAGGTTCACAGAGAGCATCGATTACGGTGAAATGATATCCAAATCGGATATTCATGTTTAAATAATATGTACCCAGCACTGCATAGCTGGCAGAATCAGCACTTGATTGAAAAGCAAATGCATCACTCATAACCATTTTGTCATAACTTTTCCAGTCATAATAGGTTTTATCATCCCAGATAATATCAGAATGATTTAAACCTCGCCATAATGCCTTGAAAGGTGCTGAGCGTATTAAATCCACGGTAATCTCACTCATGGAAGCAGCACTTTGTTCCATTCCCCCGTCAACATCTACCATGTATACTTCAAAGGGGAGTGATGTCTGTAGTTTCTTTTTACCTCCCTTTATCCCACTACAACGATCACCAATGGAAAACATAGCTTGCACGGCTTTTTCATGAGAAAAACGAATGATATCGTGGAAAGATCTACAGGAATCAGCAGTGAAATCCTTTGCATTCGGGTCCACAAGTTTTAAAGGTGTTACAAAATCAAGAACTGATCGAAGTTTGCGATAAAAGGGGAGGTTTTTTTGACGCTTATATCCCGGAATCTTTTGTGAGAGTTTGACATCAATTCCAGAATAAACCGTAGTCTCATCTGCTGAAAGAGTAATGTTCTGATTATGCTTGATGAGTTGAATGACATCACCTACGCCTAGCAGGAGCGGCACTCCAAACTCTCGACAAACGGTGGCAAAATGACCGGCACTACTGCCAAGTCTGGCAACAACTCCGTTAACCTGATGCAATATTTTAACGTAACTTGGTAGTGTTTCGTCAATGATTAGAATTACGCCTTGTTCTATCGTATCTACTGGATGTTCTGAAGTAAGACACCAGGAATTTCCTGTAGCAATTCCTGAAGCAGCCATAACACCCGCATTAAAAAGGGCATTTTCAGTTTTTGGAATAACGTCTAATTCAGGTTTCTTTTCCTGATTGTAGAGTCGCAAGGCCCTGCTTTGAAGAAAGATAAGAGTACCATCGTGCTCCATGGCCCACTCGATGTCCTGCATTTCTTGAAAATGCGTTTCTATCTTCTGTCCGCAGGTACTTAATGTCAGAATTTGTGCTTCTGTTATTGGGCTATCAGTGGGCAACGGGGTGTTTAACAGCTGATTATTCTCTTTACTGATTTCATAAACATCTGGAATAACAGTGCCGCTAACCACTGCATCTCCAAGTCCTTTTACGGCATGGATAAAAAGAGTATTCTTTTTTACCCCGGCAGGGTCACCTGTGTATATAACTCCGGCAGCAAGTGGATCGACCATGCCTAAAACCAAGACAGCCATGGGAGTCTCTTCATCACTCAACCCTGAATGGATACGATATGCTAACGCTTCAGGGCTATATTTACTGCTGAGTACTTTCAGGTAGTTGTGGATAATTTGATCTGGGGAAATGTTTAGGTAACTGGAGTATTGTCCTGCAAAGGAACACTGCCCGTCTTCATTGAGGGCACTGCTGCGAACTGCAAAAAGTTGATTAGGCGAACATTTTTTAAGGATGTTTTGTTGAGCGTTCAGAATAGCAACTTGTACATCCGGAGGGATTTCGGAATTTTCAATCTTCTCTTTGATTGTAGAAGAAATCACAGATAATTCGGTTATTGACTGAAGGTCAATCTCTGCGAGTAATGCATTAATGGCAGGTCGGAGGTTGTTATATTCAAGAAGATAGGAAAAACAGTTTGCACTAATTACAAATCCTTCTGGAATGTTAAGATTCTGATCTTGTGAAAGTTTAACCAGAGTGGTGGCTTTGGAGCCAGCCAGTTCTGTCGTGATACCATTGTCAGAAAGTGGAAGGACAAAGGGTTCTCCTATTTGGAGAGTAGGTGGGGCAAGAAAAAAACGGGCATAAAAATTAAATTTTCGGAAGTAGGCTGGAAGATCTGCATAAGAACCCGGAGACATTCGATCCAGATTTTCTACCATTCCTGCAACATTTTCAGCAAGTGCGTCATATTTAAGGGAAATTTTACAAAAATCCTCTTTGGTTCCCTGATAATAGAGTTCCTCCAATTCAGCCATCATTTCATGGCATCGTCCGTCACAGGCAAGTAATTTTTGAAAGGCTACATAGGTGGTTTGGAGTACCGTACCGGGAGCAAATACCCGGTACGCCCAATGTTTAAACAGATTTGTCATTGCATGCCCCTTCTTTAGGGTGGCAAATGGTGAAATATCTGAGTCTGAGGCTTACTACTAATGAATATCCGGTGCTCTGTGAGTAGTTACATTCATACGAGTGGCAATGTATTTTGTCCAGAATGATGATGTAATTATATCATATTATTCGGTAGTCTCATTGGTTGTTGGTACTGGTTCAGCATTCTGTGGTGTTGCCGGAGCAGTATCAATTCTTTTCAATTCAACTCTGCGATTTTTAGCACGGCCTTCCCTGGTTGCGTTATCTGCAATCGGATTATCAGATCCATATCCTTTTGCCTGTAAACGATCAGCTGCAACACCAGCGGATATAAGATATGATAATACAGCCTCGGCGCGTAGGGTGGAGAGATAGATGTTGGCATTGTCATCACCTCTGGAGTCAGTGTGTCCTGCTACTTCCATTCGTATATCGGGATCATTCTGTAAGATTACTGCGGCACTGTTAAGAACAGAATGGGCCTCTTCAGTAAGATCCGCTGTACCGAACTGAAAGCTGATACCTTCAAGAATTACTGTTTTTTGCTCAACTCCACAGCCAACGCTGTCAATTGTGGAACCAGAGGCTGTGCCGGGACAGAGATCTAATCGATTAACAAGTCCATCATTGTCGGTGTCTTCTTCGCAACCTTGTGCGTTGACTTTCGCCCCTGGTATTGTCTCGGGGCAGGTGTCCTCAGCATCATTTATACCATCGTTATCGCTGTCTTTGGAAACAAGTAGCAGCTGGTTTTGTTCTTCTGTCAAAGAGGCAATGGTACCCTGCAGTATAGCTGCTTCTTCCTGGCTGCTCACCAGTTGGTGCTGAGTGTCACTGAGAGATGTTGTCAGACTATTTTGTTTTTCCTGAAGAGTTGTTAGATTTTCTTCAGTTGACTTGAGAGTAGCTGCCTGTTGGTCAGTAATTATTTTAATATCAGCAGCCTGTTCCAGCATATTTGCGATTTCTTGCTGTTGTGTTGTGATATCGTTTGTTTTTCCAGCAAGTTGCGTTTTCGTTTGTTCCAGGTTTTCCTGAATATCGGTGAGTTGTTCTGTGCTGACTGTCAGTTTTTTGTTTAGACTGTTAATAGTTGCTTCATGTTCTTGAATACGAATAGCAAGTTCTGCCGCTTGTTTGTCAGAAGCCAATTTAGCAGCCGCAACCTCTTCATGAAGCTGTGAGTTTTTGAGTACCTGTTCACTGTTCTCTGTTGAGGTTTTACTTGTTAACTCGAGAATAGTCTGATCTTGCTCTGAAATTGTTGTGGATAATTGTTCAATTGTACTTTTGAGAGTAGTGGATTCCTCATTAGCGGCTTTGAGAGAGGTAGCAGCAGTGGTCAATTTAGCCTCAAAATCACCTTGCATTACTTCCGTTGAAGCAGTCTGTTGTTGTATTAGACCTTGTAAGAAAGTGATTTGTTCAGTTTGTTTTGTGTTTGTGTTTTGTAATGTAGCCTCAAGCTCGGTGTGCTGATTATGCAGGGCAGTATATTTTTCTTGGGCCTGGTCGAGAGCGAGCTTAGTGGCTTCTGCTTCGGTAGATGTAGAAAGGCGTGTCTCCTCAACCTGTTTTTGGACAGTTTTGGCAGTTTGAATTTCGTTGGTGAGCAGTGCAACTTGGGCAAGAGCTTCCTTAAGAGAAGCGTTTGCAGGTGCCAACTCTTTGTTGAGTGAGTCGTTGATAGATTGCAACTCTGTGAGCTGATCGATGAATGTCTTTTTTTCATCAGTTAAGGCTTCGTTATTTTTAATGGTATCTGCTAATTGTTGTTTAAGAGTTGTGACTTGCCCGGTTTGTAATGAGGTTTTGTTTGTCAACTCAGTTTCGAGCTCAACGAATTTATTCGATAGCACCGTGTACTTTTCCTGAGCCTGTTCAAGGGCAAGCTTGGTTCCTTCTGTTTCAGATGTTAATGAGAACCGAGTGTCTTTTTCATGTTGCAGCGCAGTTTTGGCATTTTCGATATCAGTGGTGAGTAGAGCAACTTGGACTAGAGCTTCTTTAAGAGAAGACTGTACGGGTACAAGCTCTTGGTTGAGTATGTTCTTTTCGTCAGCTAAGGCTACGTTTTTTTCCAGCGCTTCGGCAAATTGGAGTTCAAGAGAAGCAACTTTTTCTCTCAGGGGGGCAGCAATGGACTGAGCCTGTTTTACTGTTGCTTCACGTTCCAGATCATTATCTGCGAAACTCTTTTGTAACTCTACAAGCTTTTGACTGGTTTCCTTTGTTTCAATGCGGAGCTTATTAAGTTCATCGGTTGCTGCCTGATTGTTCAGGTGCTGTTGCTCAAGTTTGTTGTTTTTTGAAGAAAGAAGGTCTTCTTTAGTTTGTAAATCTACAAGGAGAGCTTGGATGCGGACATTTTGACCATCAACATGAGACTGTAAAGTGGCTTGGGATGTCTCAAACTCCTGAATTTGAGAATTTGTTTCCAGGAGTTGTTTCTCCACCTGAGAAAGAGAAACGTTCTTCTTGCCCATTTTTTCCATAAGAGCCTGAAGTTCTGTTATAACTGTAACTTCTGCGGGCTTTGGACCTGTTTCTTTGGTACCCTTAAGAACATTAATTTGGGCCTGCAGCTCATCTGCCAGTTGAGTCTTTACAAGTAACTCATCAAGAATCAGGGACATATTCATTGCAATTGTGACGTTTGTTGCTTGATAAAGCTCACTTGTTTGTTCTATTGCTTGTTGATTCTGCTGGCTGGTCCCCAACCGAGTGTCTTTGGCTCCGAGTAAATTAAGTTTGTCCTGCAAGGCATTGGCAAGCTGAGTTTTCTGGATGAGTTCATCAAGAATCAGGGTAAGGTTTATTTCTTTTGTTGCACTACGCCGATTCTGGCCAATTGCCGGCTGGGTGTCGGTGCTGGCATGGAATGAGCTTTTGCTCCGTAATTCGTCCAGAATCAGGGACACATTCAGATTATTTTGGGCGTTTTTTGATTCAGCAAGGCTAAGTAATTCTTCCGTGGCTTGTAGCTTTTGATTGTAAAATGAGATAGAGGATGTTTTTTTCTCAAGTGCTGTCGCTAATTGCTTTAACTGCGCTTCTTTTTGATTGAGCAATTCCTGTGATGCAGTGAGCGCATCTGCCATTTCACCAGTTTGTGCTTCGGATGATAGTTTTGCCTTTTCTGTTTGAGCAAGGAAATGCTGTTTTTCTACATACTCTTTTTTAAGGCGCTGTAATTTTTTCGAACGTTCATTGATTTGTGTTTGTTGAATTTGCAATTCACCCTGAAGTGAGTCCAGGTGCTGTGTGTGTACAGTTTTTTCCCCTTCCAGCTGTTGTTTGTATGCAATAATTTCTTTTTCAAGAACGGCAATGTTTTTTGTTAGTTTGGGAATTACTTTGTTTTTATCTGTAGTATTTTGAGCTAACTCTTTAGTCTCTTTCAGTGTTTGCTGGGTGCTTGTGATTATTTGATCTTTTTTCTCTACAGTTTGCTGAAGATCCTTTATGTCTAAGGTGAGCTGAGCACTTTTTTGCATAGAAAAAAGCAAGAACATCAGAATGACAAGTAAAGCTACAATACCACCGTAAATAATGTTAAATTTTGTGCTCATGATTCTGTTCCCCGGATGAATGGTGACTCATTTTCGTAACCGTTCACCACAAATGCTGATTTACAGTAAACTTGGTTTCGTAAGCATTCTATGTTGTTTGAAATAGATGAAAAATTTTATAATGATACCCTTTACTAATGGCAATTGCAAGTTCTCTGAAAAATAGAATAAGAACATGATGCTCTGCGGGCAGAAGGTATTGAACGTGGGATAGTCGGTATTCGGTAACTGCACTTGCTGTCGGAAAAGCGGAAATATTAATTAACAGTATGAGCCGTTCCCAGTACTTTGGCATTGATTTTTTCTTTAACCGCATCACTTGGCTCAGGTTTACTCCAGTGTATGAAAGCCTCTGTGACCCGCATATAATCACCATTGTCTTTTTTACACTTTTCACAAATACTTTCGGCCTGATCACGATACATGATGAGTTTTGATGCAGGTTCACCATCTTTTGCAACAGCAGCCATTTTTTTACAACCACACTCCAATCTGATAATTACAACGCCAATGCCATCCGGACTTCCCTCAAGAATTCCTTCGACCATGGCCTCTTCATTTTTTTTAGCTACAAGTTTTGTGTTTTTACTTTTCTTTGTTGATTTGTTTTTCTTTGCCATTAGGTGATGTCTCTCAGTTTCGGTTATTGTTGGTTTGGGATGTTTATTATAAGACAGATGCCTCAGTGGTCAATGATTTTTCAGTTTCAAGGGATCTATTTTAGTCATGGGAAATCAGTTACGACATGTCCGATTGTACATGCATCGGAAAATTAAAGTTTCTATGGGAATCGTTCCTGTGTGAGTTGTCAGTCACCGAATACCGAACACCGAACACCGAATACCTTCTCCCCACAGGGCATTATGTACCCTGTGGAATATGGATTTTCTACTTGACAAACTACAGGTGGTGAATTAATTGGTTTACTCATTAAATGAGAGCTCCATTTAGTCATATAACGAAAGTTACAAAATGCGTTATAGCTTATTGGGAATAAGGCAGATGCCTTTTGTATCTGTTTTCTAATTCTTTATTTTATTATTTTAGGAGGTTGTTATGGCTTGGGAAGTAGTTGTAGACAAAGATAAATGTTCTGGTGATGAAGAATGTGTAAACGCCTGTCCCTCTCAGGTTTTTGAGATGCTGGATGGAAAAGCTGAAGTTGTTGAAGAAGACGAATGTCTTGGTTGTGAAACCTGCATCGAGGTTTGTCCTGAAGGTGCAATCACCGTAACTGAATCCTAAATTATTTGGGAATCAGTACGATCAAGCCCATTCTCCCTCGGGAGGATGGGCTTCTCTGGTTTATAGGGTATTCACATAATCAATGGCAGGAAAACACATCCGACTGAAACCTAACGCTTCCCGTTCTGTTCATTTATTCGTTGTTGCTTCGCTTTGGACTGCTGTCGGCTTTATCCTGATGTCGCGTGGTATTGTTTGGCTGAATGCTATTGATAAGTTGTGGCTTGTTCTTCCTGCTCTGCTTATCGGATCTATGAAATCTCTTTTTATGTTGGATAAATCTGCAAAAAAAATCATAAATCGTATTATTTCCACACGTGATGGAAGATGTTTCTGGGGTATTTATTCCGTTAAAACATGGTTGTTGATCCTGGTTATGATGATTACAGGTTGTCTCATTCGCAATTCTTCTCTTCCCAAAGAGTTTTTGGGCTTGTTTTACATATCCATTGGGTGGGGCTTGTTTTTTTCCAGTAGAAAAGCTTGGATTGCCTGGAAACAAACCGACGAGAATGCGCCTGAGCAGAGTAAAAATTCCTGACTTATTATGACTGGTGAATCGTTTAATCAAATCACGCTCAACAGATCAGCACTCCGTCATAATTATCGTTTGCTGCAAAAACGAATAGGGGCTGATGTGAGATTACTTGCCATGGTAAAGGCAGACGCTTATGGTCATGGCATGGTAGCGGCTGCGATTGCTTTTTCAGAAGCAGGTTGCAGTGATTTTGGTGTCGGTGAAATTGGTGAAGGAGTTCATTTACGGAGTTCAGGAATTCAAGGGAGTATATTTGTTTTCCTTGGATTCGTTCAATCTGATGTTGAGCTTTTTTTTGAGTATGATCTTGTTCCAGTTATATATACGCTAGAGAGTGCAAAAGCCCTTTCGACTGAGGCAGTAAAACGGGATAAGATAATTGCAGTACATGTGAAAGTAGATTGTGGTATGACCCGCCTTGGGCTTATGCCAGATGTACTTGACGAATTTGTTTCAGAGTTGGAATACCTTCCAGGTATCAAGATGGAAGGTCTTGCGAGTCACTTTCCCAAAGCAGATGAGAGAAAGTCATTACATACATTAGAACAATTTCATGTTTTTAAAAGTTTGGGTGGAAATGCACTTACCAGACATACGGCAAATTCTGGTGGGATTCTCTATTTTCCGGATACCTGTTGTGATATGGTAAGAGTGGGAATTGCTCTCTATGGTTACTATCCTGATGGTTTGTCTGGAATTCAGTTTGAAACTGGTGAATTGTTGCAGCCGGCCATGGAATTTTCCACTCAGGTTTTGCAGGTTAAAACAGTTCCTGCAAATGTTGGAGTGAGTTACGGACACACCTATATCACCAAAACTGAAAGTCGCCTTGCTGTTCTTCCTGTGGGCTATGAAGATGGTTTATCCAGAAGGTTGTCAAATAGAGGTGAAGTGCTAATTCACGGAAAACGAGCTAAAATACGGGGACGGATTTGCATGAATTTATGCATGGTGGATGTCACCCATATAAAAGGAGTTCAAGTAGGAGATCCTGTTACACTGCTGGGTTCTCAGGGCAATGACACCATAAGTGGTGATGAGATAGCGGGGTGGATGGATAGTATCTCCTATGAGGTACTCTGTCTCTTTGGAAACAATAACGAACGAAAGTGCATTTAAATGATAATCAATAATCTGCAAGATCTGCTTGATGCCTGCTTTAAACAAGGTGTTGATGAAGGAAAGTGGTCCGATAAAGCTGCCGGGAAATATTCCCTTGAGGTTCCCAAACGCGAAGGGCAGGGTGATTATTCCACAAATATGGCCATGGTTATGGCAGGGATGGAGAAAAAAAATCCCCGTGAAATTGCCTCTGCTTTAGTCGAACTGCTCAGTGTCGATGATTCAATGATTGAAAAGCTGGAAATTGCAGGGCCAGGTTTTGTAAATATTTTTCTGAAACAAAAGGTATGGCAGGATGTTCTCCATTCTGTTTATGCAGCAGGAACAGATTTTGGCAAATCCACCATTGGTAAAGGCAAAAACGTGATGGTGGAATTTGTTAGTGCCAATCCCACAGGCCCTTTGAGTATAGGTCATGGGCGTCAGGCGATTTTAGGTGATGCTATTGCCAGGCTGCTCGAAGCCACAGGCTATTCCGTCTATCGTGAGTACTATTTTAATGATGCCGGCCGCCAGATGCGTGTTCTCGGGCAATCAACACAGGCTCGTTATCTGGAGCTTCAGGGGGAAAAGTTTGAATTCCCGGAAGATGGATATCAAGGCGAGTATATAAGGGATATTGCCAAAGAACTTTTTAATGAAAAAGGTGATAGTCTTATCGGGCAGTCAGATGTGCTCCCATTTACTGAAAAGGCCGTTGAACTCATTTTTGCTGATATTTCTTCAACGTTAACGCGCATGGGAATTGAGTTTGACAATTACTATAATGAACATTCTTTATACGATGAAGGGCATATAGATTCAGTTGTACAAGAACTGCGTGATAAAGGTCTGGTGTATGAAAAAGATGATGCTGTCTGGTTTGAGACCACTAAATTTGGTCATGAAAAGGATAGGGTAATCATAAAAAAAACTGGGGAGCCAACCTACCGTTTACCAGATATCGCCTATCATCGTGAAAAGTTTAAACGTGGTTTTGACTGGATGGTGGACGTCTTTGGTTCTGATCATATAGCCACTGTTCCTGATGTGATGGCAGGTCTTGAAGCCCTTGGCTATGATTCCAATAAGGTAACAGTTGTTCTGCACCAGTTTGTGACACTTACCAGAAAAGGAAAACAGGTGAAAATGTCCACCCGCAAGGCAACTTTCGTTACGGTGGATGAACTCCTTGATATAGTAGGTGCAGATGTTGCCAGGTTCTATTTGATGATGCGTAAGGCAGATAGCCAGCTTGAATTTGATCTTGACCTTGCGACCAGTGAAGAAAAAGAAAATCCTGTCTATTATGTACAGTATGGACATGCCCGTCTCTGTTCTATTTTACGAAAAGCGTTGGAACTTGGCATTACAGTACCAGGTGTGAAGGAAGTTGATCTCACACTCCTTCAGGAACCTGAAGAAATACAGCTTTTAAAGCGTATTGCCTCATACCCTGGAGTCATAGAATCAGCAGCTCGTGATCTGGCACCTCATCGCGCCATCTTTTTCCTTATGGAGCTTGCGGGTGATTGGCATAGTTACTATAATAAGCACAAAGTGATAGATCCTGAAAATGTTGAACAATCCGTCACTGATGCTCGTCTTTGTCTGGTAACAGCACTGCAGCAGGTTTTTAAAAATGGGCTGGAATTGTTAGGTCTTACTGCACCTGAAAAGATGTAACAGCTATAAATCAACGCCCATAAATCTTCGAATGGCTCCCAGGAAGCGAAAAAAACCGGTTAAAAAGGTCAAATTTCAATTGACCAGAAGTGGTATTGCAGGAATTGCTGTTGTCTGTTTTTGTGTTTTCCTCTGGATGTTTATATTAGGCGTCTGGGCCGGACAGTTTCTTCTGCACCCACCCGTGAGTAAAGTAAAGCTTTACACTAAGCTTGAGGATAGTGGTGAGGGGAAGCAGGTACTTGAAGTGATTAAGATTGAAGCAAAGAAAAAGAAAAAAATCATTAAGAATTAGATGAATATTATACGAAACGCCCAAATAGGAGATGTGAAGAAAATACATTCTCTTCTAAATCACTTTGCAGATAAAGGCCTTCTTCTTGGCAGATCATACAGCGCCCTGTATGATCACCTGCGTGACTTTAAGGTCTATGTTGATGTAACGGGTGCTGTTTTGGGTGTTTGTGCCCTCCACATTACCTGGGAAGATCTTGCTGAAGTCAGATCCCTTGCTGTTCTTGAAGATATGCAGGGAAAGAAAGTCGGAAGTCAATTGGTACGGGCATGTCTTGAAGAAGCGGAACGTATAGGTGTGGATAGAGTTTTTACCCTCACATATCAGGCTGGTTTTTTTCGGAAACAGGGATTTTCCGATATTGATAAAAATAAATTGCCTCACAAGATCTGGGGTGATTGTTTGAACTGCCCTAAATTTCCAGACTGCGATGAAGAAGCTTTGCAGTGTACCGTAGCTGAAGTTCTCCAAGCTTAGGAACGTACACTAAATAACTTGAACATCTTACTTGCCCCTTTGTTCCGCCACCTGTACCTGAAAAAACGTTACATACTGGTAGTATGCAAAGTTTTTCCAGGTACAGGTGACGAAAAAATTGCGGTGTAATATGTTCAAGTTATTTAGCTCCCGTTCCTTAGGAACGGGAACTAAATTAAAAGTAAAATCAAATAGTGAATTATTAAAATGATAGGAAAAGCGCTCACAAAAGTATTTGGAAGCAAAAATGATAGAACACTGAAGAAGATTAAACCTTTAGTGAATCGGATAAATGAACTGGAACAAACGGTAAGCTCACTCGACGATGCACAGCTTGCTGCTAGAACCGTCGAGTTTCGTGAACGTATTGCCAAAGGTGAAGACCTTGAGAAACTTATTCCGGAGACATTTGCAACCATGCGTGAGGCTGGCAAACGTGTTCTTGGCGAACGCCATTATGACGTGCAGCTTGTTGGAGGAGTGATTCTTCATCAGGGGAAAATAGCTGAGATGAAGACTGGTGAGGGAAAAACACTAACTTCCACTTTGCCTATTTATCTAAATGCTTTGACCGGCAAAGGTGTTCATCTGGTTACCGTCAATGATTATCTCGCTGCCCGTGATGCTGATTGGATGGGGGAGTTGTATAATTTCCTTGGACTTTCCGTCGGTAAAATAATCCATAATATGCAGGATACAGAGAGACGTGAAGCCTATGCTGCCGATGTAACATACGGTACCAATAATGAGTTTGGTTTTGACTATCTGCGTGACAATATGAAATTTGAGCTTTCTGATTTCTGTCAGCGAGGTTTAAATTTTGCCATTGTTGATGAAGTCGATTCCATTCTTATTGATGAGGCAAGGACTCCTTTGGTTATCTCCGGCCCGGCAGAGATTTCCACTGAGATGTATGGAACAGTGGATGAAATCATGTCAGCCTTTAAAGAAAAGGAGCATTATGAGGTTGATGAAAAGGCCAAACAGGTTTCACTCACTGAGGAAGGTGTTGAACTTGGTGAGCAATTGTTGGGCGTTGAAAATCTCTATGAACCTGATGCTATTGAACAATTGCACCATTTAAACCAGGCCCTGAAGGCACATGCTCTTTTTCAGCGCGATGTTGATTATATTGTTAAGAATAATGAGGTCATTATTGTTGATGAATTCACTGGTCGTACCATGGAGGGACGTCGTTATAGTGAAGGTCTTCATCAGGCACTTGAGGCAAAAGAACATGTAAAGATTGAGAAAGAAAATCAGACTCTTGCATCTATTACATTCCAGAACTATTTCAGGATGTACGACAAACTCTCTGGAATGACAGGTACCGCAGACACAGAGGCCGCAGAGTTTAAAAATATTTATGATCTGGATGTCGTCCTTATGCCTACCAATATGCCAATGGTGCGTAAGGATTTAGCCGATGTTATTTATAAAAACGTTGCGGCTAAAGACAGGGCAGTTGTTCGTGAGATTCAAGAACTCCACGAGAAAGGTCAACCGGTTTTGGTGGGCACAGTTTCCATTGATGTTTCTGAAAAAATATCCCAAATGCTCAAAAAAGTAAAAGTAGAGCATGAAGTATTGAACGCTAAACAACATGATCGTGAAGCTGATATTATCGCTCATGCCGGGCAGTATGGAAAAGTAACCATTGCCACAAATATGGCTGGACGTGGAACGGACATTAAACTTACCTCTGAATCAAAGGAGGCAGGTGGATTGCACATTTTAGGAACTTCCCGCCATGAATCAAGACGAATTGATAATCAATTACGTGGACGGTCAGGACGACAGGGCGATCCTGGGTCGTCCCGTTTTTTCCTCTCACTTGAAGATGATTTGCTGCGTATTTTCGGATCAGGAAAAATATCGGGAATCATGGAAAAACTTGGTATGGAAGAGGATGAACCCATTGAGCATACTATTATCTCAAAAGCCATTGAAAATGCTCAGAAGAAAGTTGAGGGACATAACTTTGACATGCGAAAACATCTTCTCGAATATGATGATGTGATGAATATGCAGCGTGAAGTGATTTATAGTCAACGCCGGGAGGTACTGTCCGGCGATGACCTCGCTGCTGTTATTCAGGATATGATAGCGGATCAGATTAAGGTTGTTGTGTCCATGTTCGCAAATTCCCGATTGGCATCTGAAGATTGGGAGTGGGGTGGTTTTGAGGAACACATGCTTGAATTTTTCCAGGTGACTCCCGATTGGAATGATGAAGATAAAGCAGACATGAACGATGAAAGCTTTCGGGAAAAAATTACAACCATGGTTCAGGATCATTACAAAACCCAGGAAGAGTATAATGGAGTGGAGACTCAACGTCGTCTCGAACGTATTATACTTCTGCAAATGGTTGATACACACTGGAAGGATCATCTCCTGTCCATGGATCAAGTGAAACAGGGTATTGGCCTACGCGGATATGGACAAAAAAAGCCTTTGGATGAATACAAAAAAGAAGGTTACAAGCAATTCATCAGAATGGTAGAAACTGTTAAGCAGCAGACTGTAACAACTCTTATGCGAGTAAAGGTGGTACAGGAAGATGATGTGGAACGTCTTGAAGCTGAGAGACGTGAACGTCTCGAACAGGAGCGTGCTCAGATAGTACTCAATAAAGGTGCTGCAGGAGAAGATGCACCTGTTGCACAGCCGGAAAAACGAGAAGGCGAAAAAATTGGGCGCAATGCTCCTTGCCCATGTGGTTCAGGAAAAAAATATAAGAAGTGTTGTGGAAAACCAAAATGATGTTTTAAAAAAAGTATTTGGTTAAATGAATTGTTTGTGAATAGAAGAAGTATAAAAAGGCATTGGATATGATTTTCCAATGCCTTTTTTTTGTTTTATTGGTCTTGGATGCATATCAGTGAAAAATACTCAACCTTGACATTACGGTAATACGGCATTACAAGTTTGTGTTAGATCTAGATATACATATTTGACTAAAAACTATAAAACTACTGAAAATTACAAAACTAAAGAGATGAATATGCAAACTAATCTATCTAGTAAACTAACCTCTAAGTATCAGGCTACGATTCCTGCAAAAGTTAGAGGTTGTATTGGGTTGAAAGCAGGTGACTCCATATCTTTTGAAATTACGAATGATAAAAAAGTCATTCTTCGGAAAGTCACCCATCTTGACCTCGAATTCGCGAAAGCTTTGGAAGGCACTCTATCAGAGTGGCTCTCAGAGTACGATGAGGAAGCGTATAATGACTTATAAGGCATATGATGTTGTGGTAGTTCATTTTCCCTTTACTGATAGTCAGTCAAAGAAAAAAAGACCTGCTTTGGTTTTATCTGAGCAGGTTTTTAATGAGCAAAGTGGTAACTGTATTCTGGCTATGATTACTAGCCAAGAGAATCCTGATTGGATTAATGATGTTCCAATAGGAAGTATTCAAAAGGCAGGTTTAAAGTCACCCTCTAAGGTTAGAATGAAAATTTTCACCCTAGATGGCAATTTCATTCTCCGCAAACTAGGAGAATTAGCAAAGAAGGATCGTGACCACGTAAACCAATCTTTAAAAACAGTTATTTCTATGTAGAGACAAAATGTAAGCAATTCTAAAAGGGGGGGGGACTTAGATTTCATCCCTTTGTTTATGTGTTTTTTTAACCCAATAGTTGTTTCGGCTAGTATAAAACCGTAGATTTCACACACAAACAAGGTAACACTTTCTCCTGCAATTAAGAAGGAGAAGTGACATGACCAAGAAGAGACATTTTAGCCAGGAAGAAAAACACACCATTTTGATGAGTGCCAACTTTAATTAATGTTTTACCGGTGAAATCAACGAGCGACGTAGCCCTGTCCAGTGGATTTTATTGTTGGGCAACAAGCCCAGGCCAAGGTTTAATTCTCATGATTACATTATTCAAGGTGCTTTCTGCAATTTCGGTATCATATGCTGCCTGAGCACGTAACCAGTAACCATTTGATAAACCAAAAAAACGACAAAATCTTAAATCGGTATCAGCTGTGATTGAACCCATATAGGATCTTTTTTAAATGTTTGTTCAGCAATTTGTGAGTAGTCAGCGTTGAGGTAAAAATAACTTATAATATTGGTGTCTACAACGATCATGGGCGTCCTTCTTCTTTAGCTGCTTGCAGGATATCACTGGTTAGAAGGAATTTTTTTGTTTTTTCTCTGGATCGTTTAGCTAAGGCAAGATGTTGCTCTGATAGAAAAGGTTTACTTAATGTTGCCTTCTCTATTAGGCATATAATCTCACTGTTAATGCTCCGATGATTAATTGTGGCTACCTGCTTGAGTATTGCGTAAGCGTGATCTGGAATATTTTTGACAGTTATACTTGGCACATGAACACCCCTTTAAAAAATTAGTTCCCCAATGGTTTCATTATGGTTCTTCTCGCTTGCGTTGTCAAGGGGGATTTGGATAATAAGGTCTTGCCCAGATTAGAATGAAATATTCTCTTTTTCCTGATTGTTTACATGCTTATAATGATGATATCGTAGGAGTCTAACGTCTGAATTAACCCGGCCCAAGTATTTAACCAATAAAGGTTGAACGAAGACGGGACTTAATATTAACGACAAATTTCATTTGAAAAACCGCTCTGCTTGGGGTCGGTGTTGAATGATTTGTTCGCTGGTTATTTTACAGATTTAGGTTGTACAAACTCGATTCTTATTGTTTCTCCAAGAGCTTGCGCGAATTTTTTAATTGTTGACAACTTAATATCTTCTGCATGATTCTCGATGCGTGATATTGCTGTTTTTTTGGTATTTAATTTTGTTGCTAATTGCTCTTGTGTTAAACCTGCTTCTTCACGAGCTACTTTTAACATAATCCCAATTTTAAAATTTTCGTAACCTTTGTCATATCCATTTGCAAATCTAGGATCTTCAGCTTTTCTATTCACGATATATTTTTTTAACGTTTTCATATATTATTACTCCTTTCAAAATAATCCCGTTTTCTATTCTTAGCTGTTTTGATTGCTTGTGGGGGTGTTTTTTGTGTTTTCCCAATTATTATGTTAAGTCAATAAATCAACAACGTCCACTTTCCTTTCCCCTTTCCTTTTCACAAACTTCAATTGTTCTTTGAATTTATACAACGGCCAGTTTGCAACCTAGAGCCTCAACCACCTTTTTGACAGTCTCAAATTTAGGTGAACTTCCTTGGTTAAGGGCTTTGTAAAGATTTTGTCGGCTTAGATTGGTTTTTCGGGCAATTTCGCTCATACCTTGGGCCTTAGCAATATCACCGAGGGCACGTTGAAAACCATCAATACCATTTTCTTCCAGCATTACTTGAAGATACTCTTTCAACATCTCAGGACTGTCGAGATATTTACTTGCATCCCATTCGCTTGTTGTCACTGTCATTTTTTCACCCCATAATTTTTTTCGCTTTTTCGATGTCATTTTTCTGTGTGGACTTATCTCCACCGCAAAGTAGAAGAACAACCGTTTGGTTCTGGATAGTGTAGTAAATCCGATAACCGGAACTAAAGAAAAAACGCATTTCAAACAAATTTTGACCAACTGTTTTCACGTTACCCATATTTCCCTGTTCCACACGGTAAATTCTAGCCATTATTCGGTTAACAGCCATTTTGTCTTTCAATCCACTCAGCCATTGGTCAAAGATATTGGTCGTTTTTATCTCAAATCTCATAGCTTATAATGTCGCACAAAAGAGACAGAATGTCAAAGGTAAAGAAAATTTCTGATTTGAGAAGTTGATTAGGTGTAAAGGTTCGTCCTAGTCAGACGATGAGGCTTTCCAACATCACAAATCAATGGTGCGGCTTTTTGCGTCCATTGCATTTGAATTGTTATGAAATTCAGTAGATTATTCTTACTTTTCAAGAGCCAGATATACTGTCGCACTTATTTTTTCCACGTCAATCTTCGGAGTCTAGTACCTCGCTTACCTGCAAACATCAAAACTAGCTTTTGCTCAGGATTAGTTTTCAACGTCTGCGCTAGATTTTCATATCAAAGTTTGAGTTACAACACTCATTTTCTGTTTTTCCTACAACTGATTATTCTTTCCGCTTCTTGCTTTCGCAGATGGTTACAACGTTTACACAATGGGCCGAGCTGCGTAGCGGTGAAAGTCCAGCCCACGGCCCTTTGTGGTCGATCATTGATGTACTGGTTAAGGTCGGTGCTCGATAGAACCTGTAAGAGCTTCAACGACCCATTGGTTTATGCTCTTTCCCTCAGATGCTGCAGCAACTACAAGGTTTTCATGCAAGCCAGAACTTAAACGAACGTTAAACTTACCCGAGTAGTGCTTTTTTGGTTCTACACCATCTTTTTTACACATATCAAGGAACATTCCTAAAGAAATTTTACCCTCTCTATGTAACCCTTCTATGTTTGTAGCATAAAAGTCAGCCCCTCCATTTAGGTTAATAAACTCACCCCGAAACATTTCTATTTCAGGGTCATAGTTAATAACTGCTTGGTGGCCGTCAAAATCCATTAAATTGGTCATGATTTCACCCCGTTTGACTCTAACCATCGACGAATACTGCTAACCGCTCCCTTATCTGTGTCAGGGGACGGATGCGGACGATGAAAGACTCTTCTTTCACCAAATAACCTAACTCCAACGCGAGAACCTTCACCTTCTTCAAGTGTGCCTCCCAGCTCACGAAATAAAGATTCAATATTTTTCCATTTAATACTGCCATTTACTGGGCGTGTATAAATTAGATCAAGTGTCTTTGATGTTTACGTTTCATTTGAATATAATAGTACCAGAATGTAGTACTGTCAGTATGCGATATAATTGAACCTTACGAAACAAATCAGTGGTGCATTTTTTTTGTTGGGCATTTATTACGCAAACTCAATACGTAATCGTTTGCCTATTGCATGAGCGGCACGTTCTAATGTTTGAAGAGTAATTGATGTGTTTTGAGGGTCTAGGAGCCTATCTAGTGCAGAACGACTTGTGTTCATTTGCTTAGCCATGGCAACTTTTGATAACTTTTGAGTTTTCATTAATTGGGAAACTTGATAGGCAATTACTCGTTTAATTGCGATTGCTTCTGTTTCAGCTAATAGCCCTTCCTCTTCCAGAAAATCATCGAAACTACTTCCAATATGTTTATTCATGCTGACCTCCCAAATTTGCCATACGTTGTTTTGCGACTTTCAAATCATTTGCAGGTGTTTTTTGAGATTTTTTTATAAAACCATGCAACAGAACCATGATTTCTTCATGGGCTGTGAATAAAATATGTGCGATACGATTGTTCAACTGAACACGAACTTCCCATAGACCTGTCTCAATTTTACGTACAAGTGGCATTCCTAATGGCCAGCTAAATTGAACAGTTTTTATATCTTCTCCAATGACCCAATTCTTCGTTTAGTTTCTTGACACTACGTAAGATCCGCCTTACATTCAGGTAAGATATTGAAAAAAGTAAGGAGGGCATCATGGCATTAGCAACACTTACAACTAAAGGTCAAGTTACTATCCCTAAAAAAATCAGAGAATTGCTAAAGTTGCATACTGGGGATAAAATTGAAATCATTGTCACTGACAATAGAGAAGCTATAATCAGGCCAGTCTCAAAAAGTATCGACGACGTCTTCTGCAAATTACATAAACTAGGAAGAAAATCCGTGTCACTCGAAGCTATAAACGATGTAATCAGAAACAGAATGAATGATAAATATAAATGAAAGGGTTAGATACAAATATCTTGGTTCGCTTCTTGGTTGGCGATGATGAGATTCAAGCTCAAAAAGTTTATAATTTATTCAAAAAGGCAGAATCTTCAAAAGAAGAATTATTTGTTACCATGCTTGTCGTACTGGAATTGATTTGGGTCTTGGAATCAGTCTACGAGATCACACGAATAGAAATTTTAGATTCGGTCAGTGAACTTTTGTTGATGGCAATTATAAGATTTGAGAATCAGTCAGCTTTACAACAATTCACATCTTCCGCACAAGGCAATAGATATGATCTTTCCGATCTATTAATTGCTCATTCTTCAAAACTCCAAGGTTGCGAAACAGTTCTTACTTTCGACAAAAAAGCATCTAAATCCAACCTGTTTGAGTTGATAGAATGATATAATAATACAATTCATTCTGCCTACAAGAGGATGTTTTGATTGGATTTGTGCCATGCTTTCTTGCTACCGTTGTTCAAGCTGCATGGTTGCACTTCGGGGCAGATGATTACGGAATTATCCCCCCCCCAACATCATATTGCAAATTGCTACATTACCCCTCGTTCATGCGTGGGAACAAAGACAAAAAAACAAGAGATCCCGCCTCTGCTACCTCTTCCAAGACAACTCAACTTAGTAACTTGGAAGCCTGACCCCATTTCTTTGTGATTTTATTTTTTGTTAAAATAACTTCAATGAGGATGCCAAAATGAAAACGGTCACAATGAGGGTCGATGACTCAATATATCAGATGATCAAACAAGCTGCGGATGGCCAAAAAAGGAATCTATCCAATTTTATTGAAATTGCCACATTGCAATACCTGTCATCTATTCAATTTGTCGATAGTGAGGAGATGAGTGAGATATTGGCAGATAAGCAACTATACCAAAATCTAAAGGATGGCTTGGATGACATAAAAAAGGAAAACTACACACTTGTCTGAA
>JAFLJO010000122.1 GCA_022712975.1 Desulfocapsa sp. | reverse complement strand
AAAGATCACAGTAGGGTTCTATATTAATTTATAACCGCAGAGACGCAGAGTACGCAGAGAAAAGACTTTTTTGTGAAACTCTGCGCACTCTGCGTCTCTGCGGTGCATTAATGTTCAAGTTATTTATTTCTCGTTCCTTATTGCCTTTCCGGTACTTAACTTATGCCAGATCTTGAAAAAATTGTCTATCTCAATACAAAAAGGGGAAAAAGGGAATGAAGGAAGAGAGTTTTCGACTGCAAACCCATGAGCTTGATAAGCTGGCTGAGCAGTTATTGCATTTGGAAAATGAGCTTAACTCCAATATTCCTGTCACTCTTTGGATAAGTGATCTGCACGGGGAGGGGGATAGGTTTAAGGCCATCCTCCGTGGTCGTTTCGGAATGCTCTATCAGACTTGCCGTGAAGCACTGCCCAATACTTTTAGTGTTGATAAAATTCAATATCTAACCAAAATTATTCGGAAAAAAGAATATTTTTCTGAAGAAAATATTCTCATGGATACTCAGGATGTGATTTTTTGCCTTGTGCAGATTCTGAAATATAGACTATCCAATCTCAGGCACAGAACAGGTGATATCTTTCCTCCTGAATTTCGCAATACCATCAAACGTTTGATTTCAGGACTTCCTGTTCCTGATCAGGTCTTCGAAGAACCTATTCTTTCTCAAAGGTTGATCAGCCATCTGGCACATTCTATTCGTCAAATTCTGCTGGATCGCATTCTTGTATTGGGAGATATTTTTGATCGCGGTCCGCAGCCGGATAAAATTATCCGGATTCTTTCCTCTGCTGCCTATAAAGATATGGTTGATTATGTCTTAGGCAATCATGATATTTTATGGATGGGGGCAGTTTCAGGTCACCAGTCACTGGTTGCGGAGGCTATGCGTATAACCAGTCGCTACGATCACTTTGAATTGATGGCCCGCCTCCATTTTGATAGTTCAAAACTTACTGTTTTTGCCGAGAAAACATATCCTGTTGAGAAGATCACCGGGAGAGTCAAGGCAAAAACCGGAAAGGGCAGAAGCATGGAAAAAGCCCTTGCTATTATACAGTTTAAGCTCGAAGAACAAACCATCCGCAATTTTCCGGAATACGAGATGGAATCCAGGCTCTGGCTTGACCGATTGGCTGTAATGTTAAAAAATGCTGATACTTCTGAACTGAATGATGCCCATTTCCCAACAATTGACTTTGAGAATCCTTCCAGGCTGACAGAAGAAGAGCAGGAAGTTATAGATGATCTTACCCGTCAATTCACCACTAATACAAAAATTAAACGTTTACTTGGGTATTTTTTTAAAAAGGGAAAAACATATCATATTCATAATAACAGTCTCAATATTCATGCCCTCGTTCCCTCAACAGAGGACGGAGAATTTGAAGAATTTTTAGGAAAAAGTGGAAAGGAATTACTCGATTTTATACAGAAAACCATCGAACGAACAGGGAAACGATATTTAGCTGATGAGCCACAGGAAGCGAAGGATCAGGCTCTGTTCTTCTATCTCTGGTGTGGGCCTAAATCACCATTCTTTGGCAAACATGCAATGAAAACATTTGAACGATATTTTCTGCTTGATAAAGAAAGGCATGCAGAAAGATCACTCTATTGGAAGCAAAATATGCAGAGCGATGCTTTCAAACAGAAGTTAAAAGATGAATTTGGAATTCAACGAGTGATCTACGGACATACTCCCGTGGATTATTCGAAGGGAAAGCAGATGGCATCTGCTGATGGTGTTGCAATTAATGTCGATGGTGGTTTTGCAGCAGCTTACTACAACAGAGGCCATGCTCTGGTTCATACGCCTTATCAGCTCTTCGGAATTATTCTTCCCACTCCTGAAGAAATGCAAGAAGCCGCCGAGAATCTTGTCGCTGCACCTCTTGACATTGAGCTTATTGATGAGTTCAGACAGCCAATGAAAATAAAAGATACGGCAAAGGGTATTTTATTAAAACGCCAGAGTGCTGCACTGTTAAGCAGAATTCGTGAATTAACACAGGAAACCGATTAAACCATGAATATTAACTATGGAATGGAAATTGTCAGAGCCACTGAGATTGCGGCGCTTACCGCTGCTCGAATTCAGGGGCTTGGGAATCGTGATGATATTCTTAATGAAACAAGAAGGGCAATTAACAAGACTCTGAATAGATTGATGATCAATGCAAGGGTCGTCAATGACAGGTTTAGTGATCGTGACGAAATATTCAAGCTTCCCAGGATGTTAGGAGGGGGTGGCCCGGATATGGATCTTATGGTTGTGGCACTTGAGGCTCATCGTGCTGCGGCTGATGGAAGAAATAATGCCACCTCGTATACTGTTATTGCTGAGGAAGGAACTATACGGCCTATCCCTAATCTTCATATGTCAAAAATTGTTGTGGGGCCGGCCGTTGGTGAAGTAATTGATATAAACCAGTCGCCTGCAGCCAACGTAAAGCGTGTGGCACGGGTTCTCAGGAAGTATACGGAGAACGTCACCGTCTGTATCTTGAACCGAAAAAGACATCAAGGGCTGATACAAGAGGTAAGAAGCTGTGGCGCACGAATAAAGCTGATTGAAGAAGGCGAAATTTCGGGATGCCTTGCTGCAATTAATGGGGAGAAGGCTGATATTTATATGGGCTATGGCTTTGCACCTGAAGGAACAATGGTTGCAGCTGCTATTCGTTGTCTTGGCGGCTATCTGGAAGGGAAAATAGCCTATGATAATGATTCTGATCGCAGTGCTGCCAGAGCACATGGAATAAATGATCTGGAAAAGGTGTTTCGGGTGGAAGATTTAATCGATTCCAGTAACATCTCTTTTGCAGCAACTGGTGTTACTGATGGCGAGTTTCTGGAAGGAGTGAGGTTTACTGCAACTGGAGCCGTGACCAATTCCTTTGTCGCAAGAAGTAAAACACGTACTTATCGAAATATGACGACAAATCACTTTTTTGATTATAACCCGGTTTTTTAATTTGTGAGCGTTCGGGTTTTGTAAAACCAGATGATTTCTTCCGTTTCTTTTCTGTTTTCTTGTCACCATATGTATTGCCTAATTTCCGATGCAATAAAATGACCACTGAAGTACAGTCATATATGATCAAGAAAAAAAGGAGTGTACATGCAAACAATTTCAAAATCTCAATTTAAGCCTAAAGCCCTTCAATATTTCCGTGAAATCCAAAAAACTGGGCATGAAATAATTATAAGCGATCACGGGAAGCCTGTATTAAAAATCAGTCCTTTTCGTGAGAACACACAAACAGTCCTGGCAGAATTGAGGAATTCTGTATTGCGATATGATGATCCTCTTGAATCTGTTGCAGAGGGTGACTGGGATGTACTCAAATGATTTTACTGGATACCCATGTGTGGCTTTGGTGGATAAGCAATCCTGAAAATTTATCAGGAAATGCTTTATCTGCAATTGATCATGCTATAAAAGAAAACGGTATCGTGATTTCATCTATCTCTACATGGGAAGTCGCACTTCTTGTGGAAAAGGGCAGGCTCAGGCTATCCATAGATACCAGAGATTGGGTGCGAAAAACTGAAGGTTTGGATTTTGTCCGTTTTGTACCTGTGGACAATACTATTGGACTCCGCTCAGTATCGCTACCGGGCGAGTTTCATGCTGATCCTGCGGATAGAATCATCACCGCAACAGCTTTAACCATGGGAATACCACTGGTTACAAAAGATGAGAAAATTCTCACTTATTCTCATGTGGATTCTATTTGGTAAAGCTCCTTTCTTCAAATGACAATCATCCCCGTTTTGTGTTTTACCTCAAGCTTTCAATTTGTTTTTAAATTTTTCATTGACCTGATAGACAAATGCCAGGACTTCAGCAACGGTCTGATACAAATCAGCAGGTATTTCTTCACCAAGGTCAATTTTTGAAAGTAATTCAACAAGATTGGCATCTTCCTGGATATGAACTCCAGCTTCTCTGGCAGTCTCGATTATTTTTCTGGCAACTTCTCCCTTGCCGGATGCTATGACCTTGGGAGATGAAGATTTTTGAGAATCATAGAGAATAGCAACTGCTTTTTCCAGTTCTTTCTTTTTCATTGGTCACATTATATCTTAGTATCAAGCATGGATTTACCATGCGGAACAAGTTGCTGAATGAGATCACCTATCGCGTTTCCAGCAGTATCGGTGAAGCTCAGGCCAAGGATTTCTGTGGAGCTGATCATCTCTTTGAGATCATCTTGAAAATCGGTGGTAAATTCCTTTTTATCAGCGGATTCACAGGCAAAACGTATATACAAACCATCTTTGGTTTGAAGAAAAGTGATTTCAATATCTCCCAGTGGTTCGAGCGTGAGATGCAGTGAGAATCGCAGCGTATCCGATTCGTTCAGCCCTTTGTCTGACTCACTATCTTGTTCAACAAGAAGATACCCATTAGCTAAAAACGATAGAGGGAGTGGAAATAAAAAAAGATTTTCCGTTGACAGGCGAAGCTGTGCCAATTGGTATAATTCCAGGGTACCAAGCAATCTCTTGGCAGCATCCGCTATGGCGCCACCTTCTCGCAAGAGCGAAGTTATTTCCAGCAATGCCGCTTTGAGTGTTTGCTCCGCAGTATTGTTTTTTCCCCGAGCTAGTGCTGTTTCGGGAGTTAGTCCAAGTCTGTCAACAAGTTGTTTTAATTGCGCACCACCATCATTGTTTCCAAATTGTGTTTGCTGAAGAGTGTAAAATTCTTGTATTACGGCTTGAGAAGCTTGGCTGAGCCTGCCAGGAAGTGGAGACGTAAGTGGATTCAATGCTTGAAAGATAACGCTGATATCAAGATTTTTGCCAAGCAGTGTTAAGGTTTTCCCAAAAAACAATTCAGGGGTCTTGGAAATAATCTTGAGTTCGAGTAATGGCTTGGTTGAAAGAACTTCCAGATTAAGTCTGGTACCGGGACTCAAGGTAACTTTGTCACTACTGGCAAGTATTTTGTCGCCAAAAATATCGAGATAAACCTTGTTGTTTCCTACAGATTCAAGAACAGTTGCCGAAAAGGTCTGACCGGGTTTTGCCTGCTGTTGTGATTGTTGTCTGCTATTGGAATCAGATGTGGCGGTGCCAGCGGGATTAATAGCGGTAAGTGCTTTAATTGTATTCATACTACTCTTTCCGTAAAGGGGAATACGATCTTCACAGTGACAAGGCGGTCATATTGAGGAAAAGACTCCATTGGAGCGACAAATATCGGTGAATATCAATCGTAACCGTTCACCACAAATGCTGATTTACAGTAAACTTGGTTTCGTAAGGGTGCAATACAATAAAGTGATACGTTTTACATATTGTTAATCGGTTGATTTAAAGCACTAATTTAAAAATCGAATATCAAATAACGTCTGTTGGTGTGCAATGATCCCGTTCATTATTTTTCACTTTATTGTATTGCACCCGTTTCGTAAGCATTCACCAGTGCCTCAGATTTGTTCAAGCGGGACGCCGTAGTGTACGATTTTGTACATAAGGCGGCTCGATCGGACAAATATGGGGTGCTGGTGAACGCTTACTATCAATCAATCGTTTGTATTTTATAACGTAGCCGATTTCTCTGTTCTTTAAGGCAAAAAGAAATAATTAAGTCTTTGTTTTTTTGTGAAATTGAGTCAAAATGAAAGGATACCTGATATTTTTCTCTACGCAAACGTTTTACTCTAACAACGTGCCCAAGGCATTCAACACAATTTTGATTCTCATGGATATCAATGGATAAATTGATCCGGTGTTTAGTTTTGGGTTCTTCCTGGAAAATGGCCAGCACACCATTACCGGAAATATCAAGGGTTTGACCATCAAGCGACCATTGTCGATTTTGGGAGTCCAGGGATTGAGGATCAAAACTCGCGTTAATGAAAACCTTGCTATCAACACGGAAATATTCACGCAAACTTTCGGGAGTAATTCTTTTTTTTGCAATTAGCTCAAGCGTTCGATCCCCCTTGATACTTATGATTTTTGCACTGAAAGTAAGAGTGGAATTCCCGTCAGTAATGGAGACGGGACAACTCCCTTCTGTATCAATATCTTCTGGAAGCTGTTTCGGTGGAAACATCAAAAAGAAGTAAGGTGAATCAGATTCTTTATAGATACAATTCAACCGTATTCTGTGACCAGTGATGGTTGGAATATCTATCTTTGCAGATTCACTGTCGGATAAACTTTTAATTGTTTCTGATATTGAAGCAGCCAATGCAATTTCCTTTCAATTTTCTTTTATTTTTACCTTCAAACGAAGCAGACGTCTTTGCTCAATAAGGCAATAGCCTATAATGGTATCCTGATCTTCATCTTCAATTTGGTCAAATTGGTATGCTGCATCCCAGAGTTTTTCGGTGAGTTGTGAAATACGAACAGGGGATGCAAGGGTTTTTATAATCGTAGTTTTTGTGGCTGGTATAGCTAATTCTAAACGAACTTGGGTGCTTTCAGGAGGTTTTGTGGAAAAACTTGCCCTAAGACCGGATCCACTGAGATCAACCGTTGTTCCAGGTATTTTCCAATTATCGTCAGGGCAACCAAATTCTTCAGGTATAATCGATGAAATCATTATAGGTACCGTACAATCAACCCTGAAATATTCACGCATTTGCTCATGAGTGATGGTTTTTTGGATAACCATTTTTAAAGTCTGATTGTTGATAATTTCTAAAATCTTACTTTCGATGGAGATACTTTTTCCACCAATGTCTATATTAACGAGGCAGGAAGTATTCGTATCAATTTTGTTTACTGGCAGGGAACCTGGCTTGAATAACAACTGGAAGTGAGCCGTTGGTGTTTTTTTTAAAACACACTGAATCAGTAATCTATCATCAACATCAACGATAGGCAGAAAAAGGCGGACAGGTTTTTCGTCAGCAATTTTGGTTAAAAAATGATTTGTATCAGTCACGGGAGATCCTTGTGTGAAAATAAAAATTTGTGGAAAACTACCAGGAACTATATATAATATAAAATACGTATCATTTCTATAATTTTGTATCAAGAAAACACTAAGAAACTTTCGGAAAGGAAGAGTATGGTGCTCTGCGGGCAGGGTGAAAAGTTCAACCTACACGATTGAACCAGCGATAAACTCTTATTTAGCAGCAATAGTATTTTGAGGCTGATGTACCTTTTGTATCTCAGTTTGTAAAGTTAATTTTATTGCTTTAGCTTTTACAGTAACCTCATCGCACGCTATCATGGCTTCATCCAGTATTCGCTGGTATTCTCCGATAGAAGGTGTCTCTAATATTTGCGGCCCTGAATCAACCATTATTTCAACAATAAAATTATCTGTTACGATTTGTTTATTTTGTTGTTTTTGGAGATTGTTGCAACGATGAAGAATTTCGTCCGGTGAGAGATTCGGTATGATTTCACTGAGATATGAAGCATCCTCGATCAATATTTTGTATTGACCGATACTTTCACGAAACAAGTCTTCTGCGGTTTTCATAGCGTATTGTTAAGATTGCTGCCATGTTTGATTTCTGTTTGCTGATATCCTTTCATAGCAAAACGGCCATCTTTAATCTGTTGTAATTCGTTCCCCATTAGAGTCTTGATATTTGTAACTTTATGGCTGATAATTGTATTCAGCTCAAGGACTTGTCGTACTAATTTAGTCCGTTTTTTGATTTTCCTGTTATCCATCATTTGTACAGATGCGTTAGCAAGAATAGCTAATAGTTTTGTATCTGTTTCAGTTGCTGCTTTTTGTTTTTTGAGAATTTGTTCACCTGTTAGTGTAAGCTCTTCTATACAAGGACTCTTATTGGTTTGAGTGATTGCTTCCATCAACAGTAAGATCTCTGTGTATTGATTAATGGATGTTTCAAGGAAAGAATCTAATTGATTAGTGTTATGTTCCATGTTTTTTTATTACCCTGCAACAGCTACAGTTTTCTTCAATCCAGCCTGGCTGCCTGCTTGCTGCTGTTTTGTTTCTACTTTGTTTTTAAGAATTGCTTCTCCCCAGGTTGTACGAAGATCAACGAGTAAACCTTCAACAACATGGAGGCTTTTTTCATCTGTCTCAGTTCTTGCGTTGCTCAGTTCTCGCAACATAAATTGGTATAAACCGTCCAGATCAGCTGCAATCTCGCCGCCAATATCATGGTTGAGAGTATTGGAAAACTCAACAATAATTGCAAAAACCTTACTGATTCTTCCAAGCTTAGTCATCTGGTCCTGTTGCTCACTGGCTGCAATGGCCTGACGAGTAAAACGAATGGCACCATCGTAGAGCATGAGTAAAATCTGTTCAGGGGAAGCAGTTTCTATTGAATTCTGTTTATATTGTTGCATGTAGGCATTCATTATCATTTCCTTGTCAGCATATTGGAAAGCATATCCATCTGTTGAGTGAGGAAATCACCCTGTGCGTTTAAACCGCTTACCAGTAGTTCCATAACCGAAAACTTTGCACGTAAGGTGGCTTCTTTTCTTTCCATTCGTGGCTCCATATTGCGGATACTGTCATCCAGGCGCCTGACTAAACTGTCGTAGTTAGTTTTTTTATTGGCGTAAAAGCCGTTAGTTCCACTGGTGATATCAAGAAGATAGTAGTTGAAATTTTTCATTACACCGTCAACGTCACCTTCACCAGAGAGAAGATTCACAGTAGCTTCGTAATTATCTGCTAAAGCTTCATCCAAGTCGGTGTTGTTCTGGCGTAACGTTCCGTCCGTTTGGGTTGTAATACCCATTTGAGACAATATACTTAGAGAGCCACTGGTATTAACAGTAGTAGTGAGAATAGATTGTAGTCCTCTTTTTATATTGTTGATGGAAGCATCGCCGCGAAGTACTGAACCTAAAAGCTCCTCTTCTGTACCTTCTTCATTTGTGGTTGTTGTAGAACCACCAAACTCTGCATATCCGGAAAGAATCCACTCCATGGCTTTGTTGTAGCTGGAGACAAATGTTGTCAATTTTTCCTTAAGACTGTCAGTGTCGGGCTTGACAGTCATCTGATTTGTTACATAAACAGGAGGGTCTGCCCATTCCCATGGATCAACACCATCTTCTGAGGTACCAGCATGGGATGTTTCGCTCAACTCGTTCAAGTTTAAGGTGATACCGCTAATGGCACTACTTATTGTATTGGTATCACTGACAACTTGTATACCATAAATAAAAACAACCGCCTGCTGTGCTGTCTGTGCCTGGGTGGTGGAAAAGGCGATGGGGGTGGCAGCACCATCTTCCAGGTCACTACTGATAGTAAAAGAAGTGGAAGAATCCACTCCAGTGAAAACAAGATGATATGGATTAGTATCACTGCCATTATTAATGATAGTAGCAGTAACGCCAGTGGTGTCAGAAATTGCATTAATTGCTTCAGCAAGTCCTAAAATAGAGTTGTTTGACTCAGTAATAATGATATCTGTATCGTTTATAGTGAACGTGCCCGTGCCCAAAAGAGGTTCTGTATTTGATGCCCAGCCTTCACTGATGTTTTTTTGTACCTGGGAAAGCTGAGCAACTGAGATATCGTAACTGCCGCTCATAGCACTGCTGGTTGTGGCAGAATAGGCAGCCTCAGAACTAAGATTGATTTCACTTGTTCTTACCTGACTGGTGAGAGTCATGGCTCCGGCAGCACCCTTTAAATCATCAATGATGGCTTTAAATTGCTCATAGGCCGCAAGCTTTTCCTTCTCAGATTCTTTTTTTGCTTCAAGTCGATCAATTGGAAATCGTTCGATTTCCATTAACTGAGTAACGATGGAATCAGTGTCCATTCCTGTAGCTAAACCACTAAATGTTACATTAGCCATAATGTACCTCTGCTCTTTCAGGGCGCACGAATGTTGTTAAATTGATATGATAAAAAAATGTAGTTTTATTACAGGGTTGTCGAGTTGACCATAGTTGGCATCAGCCAGTAGTATTAACGATATTTCCACGTAAATCTTCAAGTGCTTCTCGAAGTTGCAATATCTCATCAGCTGGTATCTGGCGGATAATTTCTTCAGTCTCATTGTCAAATATTTTAACGATAAGTTCTGCGTTGTTATCTCTTTCAAAGCGTACACTGTAGAGACCATCTTCTGTAACTGATTTAATCTGGCTCAATAATTCTTCAGGTTGAACCGTTTTTTCAGAAGATGAAGCCTGGGGGGTATCAGCAACTTTTTCCTTATTCTTCCGCTGCATATCAATCTGATCAGCAACCGGTGATCGTGCTTGAGCGTTGTTTCCTGTACTGGCTAGCGCATCAATATTCATTTTGTCCTCCTTCCTTGGAAGGTGTTGTTGTTAACTTTTCCTGCTGTGGGCATAACATATAGGCCTCACAGAGGGGGGACGAACCACCCCTGTGAGGGAAAAAGGGGAAAACAAAATTAACCAAGCAATGATAATGCCAGCTGAGGAGCCTGGTTTGCCTGAGCAAGGATGGAAACACCAGCCTGTTGCAGGATGTTGTTCTTGGTCATTGCTGAGGTTTCCTGAGCAATGTCAGCATCTAGGATTCGGCTGCGGGCAGCAGACAGATTCTCAGCGACGTTATTCAGGTTAGCAATGGTTGACTCAAAGCGGTTTTGGATTGCACCAAGGCCACCACGCATTTCGTCAATTTTACTAATTGCACCATCAATAACGGTGATGGCATCATTGGCACCAGTTTGTGTGGAAATTGACACCTCGGATATCTTTTTAAGTGCAGAAGCTTCAGTATTTGCAACACCAGTTATGGTAGCGTCAGCAAAGGTAGCAGTAAAAGTGTCAGTGCTATCGAAGACAATATAACCACCAACCCGTGAGGAGTCGGTGCCACCGGATGTTAAAGTCTCGCCGGCTATGAAGGTACCGTCCGCAATTCCACCTGCAAATGCTGCTGTGGCAACACCATTAGTATAGTCGGTAATTTGAATATCTGTTCCGGTAGAAGAAGTCATTATTAATTCTGTTTTATTTGATCCTAGTTCAGCAGTAACACCGGTTGCAGAGCTTTTGTCGTTTATTGCTGCGACCACAGAAGTAAGATCGTTCGCATCAACAGTGGCAGCAATAGTTGTACCGTTAAGATCAAAACTGGTTACACCTGCACCCATAGCGGAAAATTTTGCTGTTGTGGTGGCGGTAGCTTCTACGCCAGTTTTTGAAGTAACGGAATTAACTGCTGTTGCTATTGTTTTTGCTGTGTCACCAGCGGTAACTGCAATAACTTCACTAACAGCTTTACCTGCAAAAGTGCTTTTTATGGTTATATCACCATCACCACTACCATTAGCAGTTACAGCAGCCGCATTTGCGGCCACTGCATCTTGCATTGCACCACCATCAGCTGCAAGTCGATTTGTTCCTAAATCAGCACCTTTTGCAGATGCAACAGAAAAACTAATAATCTGGTTAGCGTCGGCTCCAACCTGGAATTTTGCTCCACCAAAAGATCCATCCAGCAGATTTTTTCCGTTAAAAGTGGTTGTTTCAGCAATACGATCCAGCTCACTTTGAAGCTGTGATACTTCAGCTTGCATGGAGGCACGATCGCCACTGGTGTTGGTATCATTAGCTGACTGAACGGCCAGCTCACGCATACGTTGGAGAATGTTAGTACTTTCCTGAAGGGCACCTTCAGCTGTTTGAGCCAGCGATATACCATCATTGGCGTTACGAGCTGCTTGATTCAAACCGGTGATCTGCGAGGTCATACGATTTGAAATAGCCAGTCCGGCAGCATCATCTTTTGCTGAGTTGATGCGAAGACCGGATGAAAGACGCTGCATTGATTTTGCAAGGTCGTTTTGAGAGTTGCCCAGGTTACGTTGAGCGTTGAGAGACATTACGTTTGTGTTAATAGTTAAACCCATGATATTCCTCCGTGAATATTCGTTTTGGGGTGTGTTCGGGCATCCTTGCCCTGTAAGTACTATTTACTGCTATTGTGTTGCAATCTGTATGTTGTGGTACCTCCTTTTTGTTTAATTTTTTTACGTTATAAATTGATTATCGGTCATAGCGACAAAAAACTTAAGGGAAAAATTGTTATTTTTTTATTTTTTTTCGCTGGTTGCTATTAATTGAGTGAAAAACTTTATTCCAAAATAAAGGGGGTCAGGTCTCAACACTGAAACAATCGGGGACAGACCACGATAAAAAAACGGCTAAAAGAGTGACAAAGATTGTTCGGTTTTTATAAGTAGCAAGAATGTCGCATTTAAATCTCTCTTGTTCTTGATTTCTCAGCAATTGAATGGCATTATCCTAAGATGAGAATATTAAATTGTTAAACAATGATAATTCGGAGGGGAAAATGTCAGGAAGAAGATTAATCAGCTTTGATTGGGCGATGAAAAAGCTCTTGAGAAGTAAGGCTAATTTTGAAATTCTCGAAGGATTTTTGAGTGAACTCCTAAAAGACAATATTCATATTCTTGAAATCCTTGAAAGTGAGAGCAACAAAGAAGATCATCGTGACAAGTTCAATCGGGTTGATCTCAAGGTAAGAAATCAAAAGAACGAAATAATCATTATTGAAGTTCAATATGAACGGGAATTTGATTATCTGCAAAGAATTCTATACGGCACATCAAAAGTTATCACAGAGCATCTTCACGAAAGTGATCCCTATTCGGAAATTGTCAAAGTTATCTCCGTCAATATTCTTTACTTTAATCTCGGTCAGGGAGAGGACTATGTATATCATGGTTCAACAACATTTAAAGGCCTTCACAGCCAGGATGTACTCCAACTTTCCGCAGACCAGCAGGAACTTTACAAAAAGGATACAATCCACCAGATATTCCCGGAATATTACCTTATAAAAGTAAAAAACTTTAACGACATAGCCAAAGACACTCTGGATGAGTGGATTTACTTTCTGAAAAATGAAGAGATAAAAGAAACTTTCCAGGCCAAAGGTCTCAAAAAAGCGAAGGAAGCACTTGATATACTCAAACTCCCTGAACAAGAGCGTCTTGCCTATGAAAGATATCAGGACGATCTTCATTATCAGGCAAGTATGGTTGAGTCTTCTTATACCATCGGTATTATAAAAGGCGTAAAGCAGGGTATTGAGCAAGGCATCGAGCAAGGCATCGAGCAGGGCATCGAGCAGGGCATCGAGCAGGGCGTGGAAAAAGGGGGAAAACAAAAAGCGATAGAAATTGCAAAGAATCTTATCGACGTACTCGACCCAAAAACAATTGCAATAAAAACAGGTTTAACGGAACAGGAAATCATAGAGTTAAAACAAAAATAGAAACAATCGGGCAAAATAAAGGGGGTCAGATCTCAATACTTGACTGCTACTTCTTTGTTATGTTGTGTTATGTTACTACGTTATAACTCTTTAGGAGTCAAACTGATGGCACAACTAAAGAAGATGATAAGCGGGCTGGAAGTTGTATTGGGCGGTGTTGGATGTTAAGATCTGCCCCTTGTTTCACTCGTTTTTTTTCCGGAATATAATATTGACTTTCCATGGTTGATTTCTGTATAGTGCTGTAACTTTCTGGGGAAGGAATGCCAAGGGTTCATTTTTATTAAGCATTAATTCTTTTATCAAGCTTAATTCAGCTGTAATATTTACCTGTTTGCAGGGTATATGGTAAAAGTTTTGTGCTTTTTTGAAGTCTTATCACCTATCACCTATCACCCACTTATCACCATATAAACAGGAGACCTGATGGAAAGAACACTATCAATAATAAAGCCAGATGCAGTTGCCAAAGGTGTTATCGGAAAAATCTTAGATCGTTTTGAGAGTAATGGACTTAAAATAGCAGCAACAAGAAAGATTCAACTTTCTCGTATGGATGCAGAAGCGTTTTACGCTGTTCACGCAGAGAGGCCTTTTTTCAACGACTTAGTTGATTTCATGATTAGCGGTCCAGTTGTTGTTACAGTTTTAGAAGGTGAAAATGCTATGCAAATTAACCGTGATTTAATGGGTGCTACTAACCCTAAAGAAGCTGAGCCCGGAACTATTCGTGCTGATTTTGCTGAAAATATAGATGCTAATGCAGTTCATGGAAGTGACTCTGTTGCAAATGCAGCTATTGAAATTGCATTCTTTTTCTCAGAGAAAGAAATTTCTACCACTAGTGAACAGTAAGTAAGGAACGGAAGCTAAATAACTTGAACATGATGCCCTGCGGGCAGAGGGTATTCGGTAATCGGTATTAGGTATTCGGCAACCGAGCCCTAAGAGCAATTTCTACAGAAACTTTGATTTTCCGATACATGAACATATTACGCACAATTTTTTCGTCACCTGTACCTGGAAAAACTTTGCATACTACCAGTATGTAACGTTTTTTCAGGTGCAGGTGGCGGAACAAAGGGCAGGTGGGTAAGCGCAGACTCCGAGATGTCTTCAAGCACTTTGGCGGAGTCCCCCCAGTATTGCCCCTATATGACAGTGAAAAGACTGTTGCCCTTCGCTGGGAAGGCGGGCCAACCTGTCTTCCAACCCATCCGACTCTGCCTTTATCACCCATTACCCGTATCGACCTATAGCCTGTCAACGAGGGCGGCCGGAAACGAAAGGAAAACCCGAAGAGCTCTCTGATCGTCTCATATTGCTGTCTCTATTTAGGAACAGTCTGTTATGTCGCTATCTTGAATACTTAGATATATGTTACACCAATAGTGTCTGTAAAAAGAGACGACAGCGTGATGCTGAGGGTATGAGATATCCATAACAACTTGATAATACGTGATTTGTTCATGTGGCACGGAATGTGCTTTAAAAAGGGCAATGAGGGAATCCGGCGGTCGGATTTCCATTGACAATAATTTAGGAGAGTAATCATGTACAAATCAATATCTTTAACTTTTGCCCTTTCTCTTTTTGCAGTAACTGCCTTTGCAGCAGCCCCTGCTTTTGAGGCTGTGGATATCGATCAGGACAGTATGATTTCAGCAGAAGAAGCAGCTACTGCAGGAATCACCACTGAACTGTTTGTTACGCTTGATGTGGATCAAGACGGTGCTCTAAGTATGGAAGAATATAAAGCTTTAAACTAAGAAGACGTTCCTCCCCCCCCGTGGATTGGAGCAGTGTTGAATGATACACCCATGCAAAAGGCAGTACCTTTTGAGGGCTATCAGCACTCTTCAACATACGGGGGTTTTTATATACTGAAGTTTCCTAATTAGATTTTATGACAATTTTGCCAACATTGTGTATGTTGCTGAAATAGCGAGAAAATCGATTGTGTCAGAATTCGCATATCAAGGGATAATAAAATGGGGTTTTGCTATTCCTGTTCCCGGGCTATGAAAACATACAGGACTTTTATTTCCCAACATATTCACAGATGATATCAACAAGTTTCTTAAAATGAATGGGCTTGGTAAGGTAAGCGTTCATCCCGGCATTTTTGCACTGTTCTTCAAAGTCTGTTGTGGCCTGAGCTGTGAGAGCCACAATAGGAATGGGAAGAAGGGATAATCCTTTTTCGTTCTCCCGAATTATTTTCGTTGTTTCAATACCATTCAAGACAGGCATGCGGATATCCATAAGTATGATATCCGCAGAACCTTCCTGCATGGCATCAAGCAGTTCCTGCCCATTTGCACAAACAGTTACAGCCCCCCCCTGTTCTTCAAGATAGGCTGATATAATCCGCTGATTGATAAATTCATCTTCTGCCAAAAATATTCGAATTCCGTCCAGCACTTTAACCTGAGAACTTGTTTCAAGCTCTTCAACAACCTGTGAGCGTTCTTCTTGGTCCAGTTCGCAGAGGATGGTGAAGCAGAATGTGGAACCATCCTTGCTTGTACTTTCGAGCCACAATTTTCCCTGCATATGTTGTACAAATTCAGAGCTTATGAATAGCCCCAATCCTGTGCCTTCGATAACATGTTCTTTTTCAAGGCGCCCCCTTTCAAAAGCATCAAAAATACTGTTTTTGGATTCCTCGGCAATACCATAGCCATTGTCTTTTATGGTGAAAAGTAGCGATACCTTCTGTTGGGTGGGTTGAGATTGCAGTTCTATTTTCAGCCAAATACTCCCTTTTTTACTGAATTTAATACTATTATTTATCAGATTGATAAGGATTTGTCTGATACGTCCACTATCTCCAATGAGAGCATTTGGGATATTCTCCGCCTGTTTTGAAGATATTGAAATATCTTTATTCTGAGTTTTTACCTGAACCTGCATGAATTCTACAACTTCAAGCACCAGATCAGAAAGAGAAAAAGGTGAAGAATGAAGCTGGAATTTCCCAGATTCAATTTGCGAAAGATCGAGAATTGAATCCACAACAGTTTGCAGTCGCTGACCGGCAGTTATGGTCATTGAAAGGAGTTGTTGCTGTTGCCGGGTTATGGAATCGTTACTCATCATTGCGAGCATTCCAATCATGCCATGAAGTGGGGTACGAATTTCGTGGATCATATTGGCCAGAAAAATTGATTTGGCCTGATTTGCTTTTTCCGCTTCTATTTTAGCAAGAATTGCACTTTTTTCCTCACGCCGACGCTTCTGAACCTCTCCTTCAAGTGAAGAATTCGATGCACGAAGTTGATTGTTTAGATCGTTTAAAGTTGCAGCCAGATCATGAAGCTCAGCATCTTGGGGGAGCAAAATATCATTTTCTTTGCTCTGAATCATTGTTGAAGATATATCTGCAAGAAGTTGCAGTGGCTCAATGATCTTTTTGTTAGTTGTCCATCCGACCAATGCTGAAAGAACGAGTAATAGAAGAACAATAAATATCAGCAACATAAATGATCGAACAGTTGGTGCTAAGGATTGTTTGATGTCGATGTTTGAAACTATGGTGAGCTGTTGTCCATGAAAATCAAGAAGGGATGAAACAGAAACATAGTGGATGTGATCAAGTACAATGTCTCCATCCCAAACCTGTTCAACGGGAAAAGATAAATGCGGTGGTGTGTTTGGTGAGGATAAGTGCTGAGCAATAACTATTCCTTCACTGTTTAGTATAAGAATATTTAGATGTGGAGGGAGAGCTGTCTGATCAATAACATCCTGAATAGTATCGTATGAAATAAGGGCTGAAATAACGCCTACAATATAGGAATTATCCAAAAAATGGATAGGTTGACTAATACCAAATGCCAACTTGTTTTCAGTTGTTTCGAGCTGACAAACATATGGTTTGCCTGTTTGATAGGGGAAGTTAAAAAGAGCAGTGTTTTTAATGAAAGATTCGGGAATGTTTTCAAGTGTTGCGCTTGAAACAGAACTCTTGATAAAGCCATTGATATCGTAAAAGTTCAGTGCCGAGAATGCCTTATTGTTGTTCTTTAGTGTTTTCAGTAGGTTGTATTGTTGGTAGTTCTTCTGAGCCATTCTTTCTACTTGCTGACTGGCCGTCTCAAGATCTTGAAGAAGAGAATTTAAAAATATGGAGAGCTGAGTGTTAATATTTTTGCTGGTTGCCTGCAGTTGCTGAGTAACAAGATTTTGATTGGTTTTATTATGTTGGTGCAAGAAAAAAGCACCAAGAAGCAGCGCTTGAATTAACGCAACACCTACAAAAATAAAAAGTATACGTGTCCGAATTGTTATACGCATTTACAGGTAATATATGTACGAAATCAGCTAAAAAGATTCATTATGAATGGAAGATTTCGTAACTATTCAGGGCAACAAATTACCCTCAACTCTAGACTGTAACTGTTGAACAGATAAGAGCAGACTTCGAATGGACGTAGTTGGAGTGCTGTTGAATAGTTACAAAATTTCTTTCACTATACCTGACCATTAAGAAATGTCTAATGAAAACAGAGGGGAAATTGGTGAAGACACTTATAAATCAAAGTGATAGTGATAAATGGGCGGGCAGGAACTTAAAGCTTAGCGTTGTGGGGTAAATGTTTTTTTCCCACTTTTAGTTTTGAAAGAAGGTGATGTGTTTGCGTCCGGTTCAGATTTGATATCTGCAAGCAGGCAGGCATCGTGGAAGATATCAGATGAAGCTTGTTCAGTGTCTGAGTCAGTTTTTTGGCGAGTAAGAATTTGAGTAACTGCCTCTTTCATCTTATTATCAGCCTTTAGCCTTTCCAACAGAGTTTCAGGTTCGTCAACATCAAGTAGAAGGGTGGCTGCAAGAATTGCTGCCATATCACCACGCTGTTCGTCTTTGCAGAGTTGTTCTGCAATTTCGGTACGATTACTCGCTTTTTTGTAGAGTTCTTCTTTAGCAATTAATTGTTTTCGAACAGCAATGGACAGTTTGTCTTTAAAGAGATTTTTCTGTTCGGCAAGAAGTTCGGCAGGCATGGAGCCTAAGCACTGTTCCGCATGTGAACAGTATGCTGCACAGCCAAAATCAATACGAGGATTTAAGATACGAGTACCGCATTTTTTACAGCTGCGCTGACTATCATCTTTGAAGAATTCAAGTACATTGCCGCAGTGAGGGCAGGGGGCTTCAAAAACCGCTTCTCCATCCCAATATCTGTTGTCCTGTCCGGGGCATTGCATCCATTTTCTCCTATTTTTCTAAAACTTTTTCTTTGAAAGCTTCGATGCCGAATCGTTCAATAAAGCGAGCGCTACGGGAGTGTGGATTAGCTTCTTCCTGATATACTGTAAGGCATTTTTTAGTGAGGGCAAGAACTTCCTCATCGTTCAAACCTGTTGCCACGATATCTGCAATACGCGCATTATTACCGCCATTTCATCCTTGTCCATACCAAGTAGGGCAAAGCGTTGGGCTGAGGTTATTTTAGTTGCTGGTACATCATATTTATTTATGATTTTAAGAATTGTTTCCATATCTTCAGGAGCAAACAACCCCATATTCAGTCCTGGAACTACGCTAAATGTTTTCTTTTGAATTTTACTGTCCATAATCAACAATCATGAAACAATTAAAAGGCAGGGTACGATGATCTCTCAACGTACCCTGCCAAGAGGAGAAAAATATAAAAAGCTTATCCGAGGATTGCTTTCAGATCGTCAGCCGCAGTTTCACCAACTGGCATAACGTTGAAATTCTCAACCAAAACATTCAGTACGTTTGGTGTAATGAATGCTGGAAGGGAGGGTCCAAGACGGATATCTTTAATTCCCAGGCTAAACAGAGACAGAAGAATAACGACTGCTTTCTGCTCGTACCAGGAAAGAATAAAGGAGAGAGGCAACTCATTCACGTCGCACTCAAATGCTCCTGCCAGTGCTACTGCAATCTGGATTGCTGAGTAGGCATCGTTGCACTGTCCAACATCAAGAAGACGAGGGATTCCACCAATGTCACCAAGTTTTTTATCAAAGAAACGGAATTTTCCACAGGCAAGAGTCAAAATTATGCAATCCTCTGGGATTTGTTCTGCCATATCAGTATAATAGTTACGACCGGGCTTGGCACCATCGCAACCACCAACAAGGAAGAAGTGGCGAATAGCTTTGGATTGAACAGCTTCGATTATTTTGTCTGCAACACCAAGGACAGCATTACGTGCAAAGCCAACCATAACGGTATCGTTATCTACGTCATCGGTAAATCCCGGCAGAGCCAAAGCTTTTTCGATTACAGCACTGAAGTCTTTGTTCCCATTGTTACCGTTTTCAACGTGTTTCACATCTGGCCATCCAACAAGGCCGGTGGTGAAAACATTATCTTTATAGGAATCTTTTGGTTTTTGGATACAGTTAGTTGTGAAGAGAATTGCACCCGGGAACTTAGGCATCTCTTTCTGCTGATTTTGCCATGCAGTGCCAAAATGTCCATAAAAATGGTCATATTTTTTCAACTCAGGGTATCCATGACACGGAAGCATCTCACCGTGGGTGTATATGTCGATTCCCTTGCCTACAGTCTGCTCAAGAAGCATTGCAATATCTTTCAGGTCGTGACCGGTAACAAGGATACATTTATTGGGTCTGTGTCCAAGAGGTACTTCGGTGGGTACTGGATGACCGTAGGTTCCGGTATTTCCAGCATCAAGAAGCTCCATGGCTTTAATATTTACTTCACCGGTTTTCAGGGCAAGTGCTACGAGGTCTTCAAGACCAAGCTCAGTGGTGAGAGCTGCCATTGCGTGATGAACGAAAGCATATACCTCGTCATCTTCCTGTCCAAGAATTGCTGCATGCTCTGCATACGCTGCAAGTCCGCGAATTCCATACATGGTGATCTGTTTCAGAGACTGCAGGTCTTCGTTGGCATCGAGTGTGCGGATAAAGTTCAGTGCTGCACCCTGTTCTTCAAGGTCTCCAAGGCTGTCGGCAGGAGTGAAAGTAAGAGTAGCGGCTGTGGAGTCAATTGTACCACCGGCAGCTTCAACTTTTGTTTTAAGCTCTTCACGAAGAACAACGGTTTTACGAATAAGATCCTCAAAACGGATTGGATCAAAATCAACGTTGGTGAGACAGGCAAAGATAGCTTCACAAACAAAGATATCAACAGCGTTATCAACTACCTTTACTTTACGACCAGCGTCAGCAACAATACAAAGTCCCTGGATAGCATGGGTGAGCAGATCTTCAAGGCCGGCAACTTCTTCATTCTTTCCACAAACACCAATATTGGTGCAGCCAACGCCTTTGGCGGTTTGTTCGCACTGATTACAATACATAGATAAATCCTCCGGTATGTTTTATGATACTAAAAACTTCATGTAAGTGTGTAGCAGAAAGGAATGAATGTCAACTGGTTCAAGTCGTTTTCTGCATCCTGTGGCAAAGAGTATACGGGAAAGTAACAGGTACGACCTTGACATAGATCAAAGAATAGGACTTTTTATTATCTTTTTTATTTTTTATTTCAGAAAAGGGATGCTTTGATAAGCAAGGTCGAATCATTTCCTTCATGGAAGGGGCGTGAATTGTAATCACCAGAGAGGGTTAAATTCCGAAAACCGCAATTCTGTATTGTCTGCACCCATTGGCTTGCCGAGAATCCCGCAAGATGGAGAGTGTGTTTGAAATTTTTTCTGGTTTTGTTGTTACGTGGCCTGAATCGATATCGTTCTTCCATTCTGATTTCTTGAGTGGCATTATTGTAGCTGTAAAGAGTTTCTTTAATCAGCTTCCCTTGATCCTTTTTGAGTGAAAGCATTTGAAATTGAAAAAGTCTTTGACCTTTCTTAGCCCTAAGTTCTTTATCAGGAATATAGAGTTGTAAAAGGAGAGATCCATCAGGTTTCAGGTAGTGACGAGTTTGTTGCAAACAATTTTTTATACGATCGGGGGCTCTTAACAGGTTGAGTGTGTTGTAGGGGATGAGGATGTGGTCGAAGGTCTCTCTAAGTGCCATGTTACTCATATCCATACAGATATAGGGAGGAGGGTAGGGGGAATTGTTCATGGCCCGCCTGAGCATGGCTATCGACAGATCAAGTCCTGTCATTTGATAGCCTGAAGCGGCAAGAGCGTTACTGATCCTGCCTGTGCCACATCCTAGTTCAAGCACCTTTGAACCTTGTGTGCAATGTTCCCTGTAAAATTCAATATCCTGTGTGAAACTATCCATCTCAATGGAATAGAATTCTGCATAACGATTAGTACTTAAGGGAAGAAAAATTTCATCTGGTTCTTTATGTTCTGAAAATGTGTCACTCATCCTTTTCCTCACACTTCTTACATTTTACCATCAAGCTTAAGGTCTCCTGTGCTACAATTGTCTGTGCTACTGTTTGGGGATTTTGTACAATACCTCTTCGTGGTACCATATTTTTAAACTCATAATTCATAGTCGTCAACACACCATATGTCTCTACCGAATGTTACAATTTATACTGATGGCTCATGCAGTCCTAATCCCGGTCCCGGCGGCTGGGGAGTAGTGATTCTACCGGAGAAAGGAAAGAAAAGAGAATTGTCAGGAAAGATCGGCAATACAACCAATAATCGCATGGAACTTCATGCTTCACTTGAAGCTCTACGGGCGTTGGCAAGCCCAAGTACGGTTCAACTGTATACGGATTCAAAATATGTACAGAATGGTATAAGCAAATGGATTGTAAACTGGCGCAAAAACAACTGGTTAACGGCACAAAAAGAAGCTGTCAAAAATAGCGATCTCTGGGAAGCGCTCAATCAGGAAATACAACGCCATAAGGTGCAATGGCTTTGGGTGAAGGGGCATGCTGATAATCCTCATAATGAACGTGCCGATGCATTGGCTGTTGCAGCTCGTGGGCGTATTCCGCTTCCCCTTGCAGAAGAAACAGCGGTACATATTTTCCTTGGTATTACCTGGAAACAGAAGTTAAAAATAGGTTCTTGGGCTGCAATCTTCAGGTACCAGAAGCATTTTAAAGTGATTGGTGAGGCAGTCGAAAACTCTTCAGCCAATCGTATTCATATTCAATCAGCCTGTTCTGCTCTGCAAAATCTAAAACGTCGATTGCCAATACATATCTATACCAGTTCCGGTTATTTAAAAGATGGAGCAGGCAACTGGCTCAAAGGCTGGGAACGAAATGGCTGGCACACCCGTGAAGGAAAAAGTGTAAGCAATAAAGAGGAATGGCAAACATTGAATCAGGTATTACAGCAATACCGCGTGAGTTTTCATGTGATAGATAAAGAAATGCCTCCCTGTCATAATCAGGAAGCAAAAGAACTTGCCGGTGAGTGGGTGGAAACTTTTATAGATGAGTCAGATAAAGAATAATTGAATTTTCTGGAAATCAGGGAAAGAGTAGTTACTGTATACCTACAAAAAAAAAGGCCGTTGAAATAAATCAACAGCCTTTTTCTTACAGCATAGTAAACTATTATTTCTGACCTTTCTTTTTTTCAGATTTCTTTGATTTGCATTCAGATTTTTTGCACGATTTGTTCTTATTGTCTTTCTTTTTGTCTTTGCTTTTTGACATGGTGTTGCTCCTTTTTTCTGGTTAAATAGCTAAGCAGTTACTATGAAAGATGAATCTGTCTTACATCCCACATCTCCAGCATAAACAATTTGTCGTCAATTAAAAGAAAAATCGTACATCAACCACTTAACGGGTGAGTTGGCGATATTTGATACGATGCGGTTGTTCAGCCTTCGGCCCAAGACGTTTCTTCCGATCCTTGTCATAGTCAGAATAGTTTCCTTCAAACCAGACCACCTTGGAATCACCTTCAAAAGCAAGGATATGGGTGGCGACTCTATCAAGAAACCATCTGTCATGGCTGATAATAACAGCACAACCGCCAAAATTGTCGAGTGCTTCTTCCAAGGCTCTTAACGTGTTTACATCGAGATCATTGGTTGGCTCATCGAGAAGAAGGACATTAGCACCTTCTTTAAGCATACGGGCAAGATGGACACGATTTCTTTGCCCGCCTGAAAGAAGTCCAACCTTTTTCTGCTGCTCAGAACCTGAAAAATTAAATTTTCCTACGTATGCACGAGAATTAACTTCACTATCGCCAAGACTCACTGTTTCCTGTCCTTCAGAAATAGCTTCCCAGATAGTTGCATCAGGATCAAGGGAATCACGATCCTGATCAACATAGGCAAGTTTCACGGTGTCTCCCAGACGAATGCTGCCCTCATCCGGAGATTCTTCACCAATAATCATTTTGAATAATGTGGACTTACCGGCACCGTTGGGGCCAATGATTCCTACGATACCACCTGCTGGAAGTTTAAAGTTCATATCCTCAACAAGCAGTCGCTCTCCAAATGCTTTATTAATATGGTCAGCTTCTATAACAACTTTTCCAAGACGAGGTCCCGGTGGAATGAAAATCTGTAATTCTTTAACCAGCTTTTCAGTTTCCTGTCCCATAAGTTTTTCATAGGAGGCAATACGAGCCTTGGACTTACTGCGCCGGCCCTTGGGGGACATCTTGATCCATTCAAGCTCTCTCTTTAAGGTGCGCTGTCGACCGCTTTCTTTCTTTTCCTCATTTGCAAGACGTTTTTCTTTTTGTTCAAGCCAGGAAGAGTAATTTCCCTTCCAGGGAATTCCGTGGCCTCGATCGAGCTCAAGAATCCACCCTGCAACATTATCAAGAAAGTATCTGTCATGTGTTACTGCGATGACCGTTCCTTCGTATTGTTGCAAATGGTGCTCAAGCCAGGCAACAGATTCTGCATCAAGATGATTTGTTGGCTCATCGAGAAGTAAAATGTCAGGTTTTTTGAGTAGAATTCGACATAAAGCTACGCGACGTTTCTCACCACCGGAAAGATGTTTGCAGGTGCTGTCAGAAGGTGGGCAACGTAGAGCATCCATTGCCATTTCGAGTTTGGAGTCCAGATCCCATGCGTCAAGAGTGTCCAGTTTATCCTGAACTTCACCCTGACGATCAATAAGGGATTGCATCTCATCATCGGTCATGGGTTCGGCAAACTTCTCGTTGATCTCGTTAAATTCCTGCAATAAATCAACGGTATCCTGAACACCTTCTTCAACAATAGCTTTAACTGTTTTTTCAGGATCAAGTTCTGGCTCCTGTGGAAGGTAGTCTACGGTGAGCCCCGGAGAAATAACTGTTTCCCCGTTGAATTCAGTGTCAATCCCTGCAAGAATTCTGAGAAGACTACTTTTTCCTGAACCGTTTAGTCCAAGAACTCCAATTTTTGCACCATAAAAATAGGAAAGTGAGATATTCTTCAGGATGGGTTGGTCATTATACGATTTACTGACGTTTATCATCGAATAGATGATTTTTTTGTCATCAACACTCATGGTTATAGTCCTGTAGTTAGTAGATTATATCTTTGGAAGATATGAAATAAGGGCCCGGTAAGAAATAACTTGGGTCTTTCCGGTCGTAAATGTGCTGCAGGTTCATTTGATTTTATGGATCACAATAATCTGAATTATCATAAAAGAAAAGATCCAAAGGTTTGCTGGAAAGAAACTGTCTTCTATTTTACAGCCAAATTCTAGTGATACAACTATCCCAGCAAGCGATACCTTTGATCAAGCTTCAAAAACCAGAGAGCAAGCTGCTGCTGAAAAAGGAATGCAAGGGCTACCATCATTGCTGTTTGAGGAGGAAATGCTGTAACAGCGATACCTATACAGATTGGGAGATTTCGTAATTCCACATTCAGGAGCAGGCTTATTGCATCCTTGTGAGAGAAAAAATAGCGACCAATACTTACACATACTATAAAAATGCTGAGGTACCAGAACAACAGACTGGAAAGTGCTTGAACAATAAGTTCCGGATAACTGAAAATCATCTCCGCTTTCATACTCACACTCGTAAAAACAAGATATATCAAGCCCCAAACACTAAATGCCGGCAGCAGAGGTTTTATTTCCTGTTTGAAATGCTCCTGGCCAAATCGTTTCAACAGAAAATTGTACACTATTACTCCGGCGAAAAGTGGTATGAACACTACCAGTCCAATGGTTTTCCCGATATGGAAAACGTCAATTTCAACTAGCGTACCTGCCAGAATATAAAGATAGAGAGGAGCCAGCAGTGAACCGAGGAGCAAATTCATGGCACTGAGCTTCAAGGAGGCTTCCACATTTCCTTTAAAAAACATTGTAAAAGCCACAGCCATATTTCCACCAGGAACAACACTGATAATGAGTAGACCAAGGCGCAATTCCGGCCAAGGCTCCAGCAATAACATGCCAATCAGTAATGCAGACAAGGGGAGAGCAATAAAGTTAAGGAGCAGGTTGGTGCTTAGGAGTCGTATGTCTGTGAGTTTGAGTAGCTCACGGGGCTGAAATCCAATCATTGCCGGCAAGATAGTAAGCATTGCAACCGGCAGTAGCAGATTTTTAAGGGAAGAGGTGTCGACAAACAGGCCGCAGATCAACGCCAGGAGGATAATACAGGGAATCACATAGATAAGATTTTTAGATGGAAAGGTAAATACTTTTCGAATGTTCATTTCTTTTATAAGGGATACAGAGAGGTCAGGCAGCAATAACTAGGCCTGCAACTTTCCTCTCAGGGAATGGTGCCCGGCATGAATTATTATAGCTATATCCATGTCACCGGGTTTGCAGTTGCACACAGTGTCGGGAATATGAACAAGATGATTTGTTTCGGTACGGCCAACAAGTGATTTTTTCCCGGACTTTTCAATCATTATTGGAAGTTTTTTACCAATATACCTTTTATTATGTTCCAAGCTTATTTCATCCTGTCTGGTTTGAAATCTGAGCAGTCTTTCAGATTTGACTGACTCCTCAACCTTGTCTGCAAATGTCTCCGAGCGAGTACCGGGGCGATCTGAGTATTTGAAAGAATAGGAACCGTGATAGTAAACTTCTTCCAGAAGTGACATTGTTTCTGCGAAATCCTGATCTGTTTCCCCAGGGAATCCTATTATCATATCTGTTGTAATGGCAATTTCAGGACAATAGGAACGAAGGGCGGCAACTTTTTCCAGATAGAGCTTCCGTGTATAC
>JAFLJO010000108.1 GCA_022712975.1 Desulfocapsa sp. | reverse complement strand
CCGTGTTGGTTTGCCTAACAACACATCATTCAACTGGACAAGCGGGCAGCGCGGTTTTCTGGAGTTCAGCCTTGCTGCCAAATTCACAGGTTAATCGAAATTGGTTGCTGTAAATCCCGCTTGCCTGTTAATTCCAACGTTATCTTAGAAAATAAAGCATGAATGATGCAGCAATAAAAAGAAGAAACCGTGGGGAGGAAAATGAGGCGGATCTTGCATGTTTCTCATCATTCTCAGAAACTGATTTATTAGTCCTTCTTCGCTCAGAAAAACCCGTTGAAAGAACATGCGCAGCAATCCATTTACAAAAATTTCCAAATTCTTTGGTAGTCAGTAGATTATGTGAACAATTATCTGATGAAAAGAAGTTGTATTCAAAACTCGCAGTGTGTGAAACTCTGGCTAAATGTTCAGCGTTGTCGATAAAGCCATTAATTGAGTTGCTCGGGAAAATTGGTAACAACCATGAAACAGAAATTTCTGAAACAGGCTTTTTCAAGGTTTCTTTTCCGCTACCCCGTGACATCTCGGCGAGAACAATATGTCGGCTTGGTAGTGTAGCGGTAATCCCACTGGAGAAAGTCATTGAATCATCAAAAGATGAAAAAGCCATTGCTCAAGCCGTTGATGCGTATGGGCACATCCTATATTCAAACAAAATTGAAAGACCATCATCAACCTTGCAAAAATTGAGTGAAAAATATCCGAAAAATGACTTTCTTAAATACAAAATCGCTCGATGCTTAAGCGGGTTTCGTGATGAATGGGCGAAAGAATTTCTATTGGAAACTCTGCAAAAAGGTTCGAGTGGGCTCAGGTTGGAGGCTTTGCGCAGTCTGACACTATTAAAAATAGAACTACCAAGAAACATGAGAAAAAGTTTTTCCACTGAGATGCAACAACTTGAATTATCAATACAAAAAAGATAACAAAAAAATGCACCCGACTGGCTCACACGTCCGATTTTCGGAAGTTTATCTGGCATTGCCTCTCGCTCTACCATTCCGGTAAATCCAAGGCCAGCCGGTGATTTAGAACGTTATACATAGGAAGACATTGAGGGAAAATGAATAAATTAAAAATCGAATTTGAAAATTGTTATGGAATCAAACAGCTGAAATATGATTTTGATTTTAGTGTAAAAAGCACATATGCGATTTATGCAGCAAATGGAACAATGAAGACTTCATTTGCTAATACTTTTATGGATTTTAGTAATTCAAGGCCTTCTGCGGATTCTATTTTTACAGTAAGAGAAACGAAACGAATAATAACTGATGAAAATGGAGATGAATTACAAGCAGAGGAAATATTTGTAATTGAACCCTACAACCAATCGTTTAAATCACAAAAACTATCAACTTTATTGGTTAATAAAAAGTTAAAAGAAAAATATGATGAAATACATTTAAAAATCAACGAGAAAAAAGACGCGCTTACAAAAGAACTAATTTTAAAATCGGGTCTTAAAAAAAGTGTAGATACTGAATTTTCAACTGATTTCACTACCTATCCAAACGAATTTTTCAAAGCAATTGGACGAGTTAAAACAGAAGTTCAAGACGAAAAGGAAGCCGAATTTTCTGATATTATATACTTAAAAGTATTTAGCCCAAAGGTAATAGCCTTCCTTGAAACAAAAGACTTCAAAACAAAACTTCAAGATTATATTGAAAAATACAATGATTTAATAGATTCATCAGCCTATTTTCAAAAAGGTATTTTTAATCACAATAATGCTTCTACTATTGCCAAAAACTTAAAAGACAATGGCTTTTTCAAAGCAAAACATTCATTAATACTAAACGCAGATACTGATAAAAAACAGATAAAAACAGAAGAAGAACTAACTATAATAATTCAAACTGAAAAAGATACGATTTTAAATAATCCAGAATTATTAAAAGCATTTGACGATATTGATAAAGCATTGACAAAAAATGCAGAATTAAAGACTTTTAGGAATTACTTACTTGAAAATCAAAAAATACTGCCTGAATTACCAAATCTAAATGGATTTAAACAAAAAGTTTGGGTTTCATATTTAAAAGAACACAAACAATTATTTTTAGATTTAGATACAGAGTATAATAAAGGAAAAGAAGAAATAGAGAAAATTGTTTCTCAAGCAAAATCAGAAGAAACAGATTGGAGAACTGTAATTGGAATATTTAATAAACGATTTTCAGTTCCTTTTAAACTTAAAGTTAAAAACCAAGAAGACGTAATTCTTAAAAGGAATGGTCCAGCCATAAATTTTGAATTTATTGATAAAGACGATAAATGTGAAATAGATGAAACTCAATTATACAAAGTATTGAGTAATGGGGAGAAGAGAGCATTATATATTCTCAATATAATTTTTGAAGTACAAGCACGACTCAAAGACCAACAAAAAACAATCTTCATAGTTGATGATATAGCTGATTCTTTTGATTATAAAAATAAATATGCAATTATTGAATATTTACAAGATATTTCAAATAACAGCATGTTTAACCAAATTGTATTAAGCCATAACTATGATTTCTTTAGAACCATTTCAAGTAGACTTGATATGAGTAGGGAACAAAAATTGAATTCAATTAAAACTGAAGACAAGATAATTTTAGAAAAAGAATTTTATCAAAATAGCCCTTTTGAATATTGGAAAAATCATTTAGATAAACAAGAAATGCTTATTGATTCTATTCCTTTTATTAGAAATTTAGCGGAATATACAGGAGATGAACCAAATTTTTTAAAATTAACTTCATTGCTACATATTAAACCAGACACACAAAGTATTAAGGTTAGTCACCTTGAAACGGTTTATAAAGACATATTGAAAGATAAGGCAACTCTTGTTTTAAATAATCCAAATAAGCTGGTCATTGATTTAATATTTGAGACAGCAGACAGTATTTTAATTGGTACTGATGAAACAATTGAACTTGAAAATAAAATAACTCTTGCAATTGGTATTCGCCCAGCAATTCCCGAGCTTCGCCAGCCAACGCTGGTAAGTTGATTTTCTATCCAAATATATAGCGGTTTGGGCAGATCTTGACAACAAGCACCACATATTCATGGATGTACATCATAATTTAGGCTATTTGAACTAAAACTGTCTGTTTTTTAGACAAAAGTATCCCTTCGTCCATATTTGCGTTTTGCAGACAAGGGGCCTGTTCTTTGAGATACCTGCCAACCTGTCTGTTACTTTGGCAACGGTACCGGTCTATGATCCAAAAGAGAGTTATATAATTCCTCCATGGTATCCATTGTGTAAGCATGGAAATGGATGCGTACTTTTTCCCAGAAGGATCTCTTTGTTTTCCATTTTTTCCAAGCAGCGTTAAATAATGGGCAGCACAACTGCATTATTTGGTCAATCAAAAAGGCCAGCATCATAAGCATTACAAAAATCTCACTGAGATTCTTTTTCCCCAAACCGAAGTTGTGACCAAAATGATAACCCTGGTTTTTCAGGGTGTTAAATGTTTCGTTTTCAATTTTCCATCTGGCACGTGCACCACGCATAAACCTATATACAGTCTCTTTGGTGATGTCCAGATTTGTAACCCAGCTAAAACGCATTATTCTATCGGTTTTACTGTTATGTTCCCAATATTCAACATAAGTCACGAGACAGTTCTGGTTTGACTTGTTAAGCGGCGCATTATATACGATGCGAAAACAATGAGTTATATGCTTATTCTTTTTGTCAGGAAACTCTATTTCAACAGCTTCACCGTTTTCAACTGCCAAGTCTATATAGTTGGAAAGAAACACGTGATCACCGTCCTTTACACCCAG
>JAFLJO010000083.1 GCA_022712975.1 Desulfocapsa sp. | reverse complement strand
CAGGCAGGATCCTTCTCATCCATTTTTTTCAAAATACGCCTGGCAAAACCGCCAATAAGCATCAGGGGTGATCTCATGTCATGCGCTACTGCGGCAAGGGATCTGCCCATGACTGCAAGACTCCCGGCCTCCAGCAACATTTTTCTGGAAGCTGTTTCCCTGTCTTTTAAGGCACCGGTGAGCAGAGCCAGACCGTTGTAAAGGGAAATGGATAAGATGCTATCCAGATCTTCGGTGGAAAAATCCTGCCAGTGCCAGAGAATAAAGGGCAGGTAAAATACGCTGATCGTAATAGAGGCAGATAGAGCTCCGCGTAAACCAAACCAGAAAGCGGCCAGTATAATTGGCAGGTAGTAGAGCTCGCTGTAAAATACCCGGAAATAATAGCTGCTCTGCTCCGTACCGTAATGAAGCAACGTGATTCCTGCTACCAGGAAAGCAAGCAGTGCCCATTTCTGTGCCGGCGTGATACTGCTATTTTCCATTATAGTTCCCTTTTGGAATGGGCTTCCCTCTGCAAAATCAACCCCTTGAGTTCCTCAATTTTTTTATCGAGGTCTTCCAAACTGACCTGTTGTAACTCCTCTTCGTTCTCTTTTTTGATCCTGTCACTTTCCTCATTGAGGACGTTCACAACAACTCCGATGACCATATTTAAAAAAGCAAAAGCTGTAAAAAAGATGAAAGTCAGATAATAGAGCCAGGACAAAGGATAGACCTTCATGGTCTCATACATGACATCGGTCCAGTCTTCAAAGGTCATAACCCGGAACAGAGTTAACATCGAAATGGATATATCCCCCCACAGTACCGGGTTAATAACAGCAAAAAAGGTGCTTCCGACGGCAGCATAGATATAAAAAATAATAAACATCAGGCCCACAATATAGCCGAGCTGAGGCAGTGCCAGGAACAATGAATTCACCAACAATCGCATTTCGGGAATAAGAGAAACCATCCGCAGCACACGAAAGATCCGGATCAAACGACCAATGACTGCCATCTCACTGTCCTGTATGGGAATCAGACTGACAGTAACAATCAGAGTATCAAAAATATTCCAACCCTTTTTTAAAAAATCCCTCTTCTTCTCCTCGCCTAGAAAACGAATGGTTATTTCTGCTAGAAAGAAGAAGGTAATGAACCAGTCGAGCAGACTGACGATCAAGAAGGCTTCGGGAGAAATGTCATAGGTTTTTGCACCAATGACCAGTGCTGAGAAAATAATTATACCAATAATAAAAAATTCAAATATTTTGTTACTGCGTATTTTGTTAAACTTTTGTTGTAGTTTGGCCGTTTGCATAATGTTCAGGTATCGGAAAATCAAAATTTGTGCGGGAGTATTTCCTGTGTAAGATGTCAGCATTAGTTACCGATACCTAATACTGGATGTTCAAGTTTTTCAAAGCCCGCAAATCTAACGCGCTTATACTAAATAGATAATCCGGAAAAGAGTGTCTTTTGTTATTCCAGGTAAATCTACTGGTTATGGGAGAAAATTGAGCGTCGAGTTGAGGAAGGAGCAGGCTTGCACCCTGCTCCTTTGTTGCTAATCCCCGCGCGCGCTACCAAGGGATTCTTTTAATCAAGTAGTACAGGGCTGATAAACCCGTCGGGTTTAACTGCCAATACAGAACAATTCATCCGGTGCAGTATCTTTTCAGCTGTATTGCCGATAAAAAAACCGGGAATTCCTGTACGGCTGAGCGTACCCATCACAACGATGTCGATCTGATGCTGTTCTGCAAAATCAGGAATAATCTCGTCGGCACGTCCCTGCACAACATGTTTCTGATACTGTAGATTTTGCAGATCACACTGTTGCAGCAGATCTTCCAGCCATCCGGCATGTATATTTTTTATCTGCTCAGGAACATTGACGATATCCTTTGGTATCATGTGTTGTATATCTGGAGTGACCCAGTTCCAGGCATGTACAATATGAAGGTTTCCTTTGTCCATCCGAGTCAGAGAACCTGCCAGTTCCATTATTTGGGTATTTAATACCGTTTCATCGTTCTCCAGAGGAGCCACGTCCACGGCAGCCATGATCTGACGAAAAGCATGTGTCTGCCCAGGCTTTATCAACCACACCGGGCAGGGACATTTACGCAGCAGGTGCATGGCTGTGGAACCAAACAGCATTCCGAGTCTCCCGCCTAAGCCGCAGGCTGCCTTGATCACCAGGTCATGTTTATTACGCAGCACCTCTTTAATAATTTCAATGAACTCCCGGCCCATGATTACTTTGCACTTTATGTGGGAAGTTTCTGGAAAATGTGCCACAGCATTTTCAAGGAGCAAGGTATGCTCCTTACTTACAAGCTTCGATATCTCATTATTACTAACTGATGTGCTCAACATGTGATAATCGTGTGGAATCTTGCTTATAACCTGGATTACAGTCAACTTTGCCTGGTTTTGTTTTGCCAGATCGATGGCTCTGCTGAGAGTAAATTGTCCAGCCTCAGTGTTGTCATAAACCAACAGGATGTTTTTAAACTGTTTCATATTTTCTCCTTTAAAATAAGATAGTTGGGGTTATCCCATCGTTAGTTACTGCCTTTATACTCGTCCCGCAGAATTACCGGTGTTACAAAACTACAAATCGGGAGGCTTGATAACCAGAACCGAACAGTCGACATTCTCTAAGATGCCCTCTGCAGTATTTCCCATGATTACACCGGAAATTCCGGTACGTGCCACTGTACCCATAACAAGCAGATCTCCTTGCTGCTCCTGTATTAGATCCCGGATAACAGTTTGTGCGGTCCCCTTAATGATGTGCAGCTGTGGCTTGATAAAATCCATGGTTTCCTGGTTGAGAACCTCTGTGAGTGTGGCCATAAGGCCCTTCATAGTATCCTCTTCCCCGACTCTTGTCTGTTCAACCCACTCACTAACCTCAGGAGCCTCTGCGGGCTGAAATGGTGGAGTATTCAAAAAACTTTCTCCCCAAGATGTCCAGACATGAACAATATGGAGTTCGGCAAATTCAGAAAGGGAAAGTGCAGAGGCTATTTGCAGAATTTGCCTGTTCAGGGCGTCAATTGTTCCGTGGCTGGTCTCACTTTCAACATCAACGGCTGCAAAAATCCGTTTATATTTTACCTTTTCATTCGCATGCATTATCCAAACAGGGCAGGGGCATTTACGCAAGAGTTGCATATCTGCACTCCCGAATATTCGATCACGGAGGCTGTTGCCTGTTTCAGCACGTTTCATGATCAAGTCAAATCCACCACGTAAAACTTCACGGATTATTTCCTCTGCGAATACTCCGCCTTCGATTACTTTGATTTGTATGTTGAGATCCGTGGAAATACCAGCGATCGTCTCCTTCAACTGCTCCTGCCGCTCTTTCGGGGTGTAATGCGCCAGCTTATGGCAATCCTTATCGCCCGGTGGGCAGATGGTATCCTGAATATTTGTGGGGCTGAGAATGGTCAGATCAGCCTGATTGTGTTCCGCCAGGGACACAGCTCTCAGCAGAGCTGTGTCCTGCCGGCAGCAAGCACCTGCCAACAGTAAAATATTGTTAAAACCTCCCATCTTTTATTCTCCCGTTTTTCTTCGTATCCTCGTTTATGCTTATCGTGCCACCTGAACTATCTTTTATCACCACCAGCCAGTATCCTACGCTCATGGCAAGAACGACTGCTGCCACAGCCAGTACATACTCGGCTGAAATTTCGTTGAAATCCATAATGATGACCTTCCTGGAAATGGCCATTAATGCTGTTGCCATAACGATTTTTACATGGATCACATCATCCCGCAGATAGATAATGATGTTAATCAGGATTTCTATGGCTATTAATACCGCCATGAAGGCGCCAAAAAGACCAATCATGTCGGTGAGTGTTAACATCAAAAAAGGTGGTGTTACCAGTCTGTTGTACATCACCATAACGACATCAGCAACTCCCCAGAGGACGACAAAAGTCATCAATATGGCCAGCGCTCTGACTGCCATGTGTACAATAACCCGTATTATCCCGATAAGAGGTTCTTTCGGGTTTGATAGATCATCCATACACTTCTCCCAGTTCATCAGCATAACGACTCATGATTGCAGGCTTAAACGACTGTTACGGAACTTTTTCTCACATTCAACAATCGTATAGGCAGCAAGTCCGGCAAGTACAATCCGCAGCCAGGAATCTGCACCGATCGCAGTACTGTGAAATAAGTGGTTCATAAGTGGTGTGTACGTATACCCAAGCTGTGCAATAATCATGACTGCAACCCCGCCAAAGACCCATAGGTTGGTGAAGATTCCCAGTTGGAAAATTGATTTTGTCAAAGAGCGGCAGCTAAAGAGGTAAAAAAGCTGCATGATGGCAAAGGTATTCACCGCCACAGTACGCGCCTGCTCAATGGAGGCACCTGTCGCAAGTTCCCATTGAAAAAGACCAAAAACACCGATAAGCAGAAGAGTACCCACCAGAAAAATCCTGGTGATAAGCCCTCTGGTGAGAATAGGAGTATCAGGCTCACGTGGATGCCGTTGCATAATACCCGGCTCCTTTGGCTCAAAGGCCAGCATCAGGCCCAGAAAACCGGCTGTTGTCATATTGATCCAGAGGATCTGCACCGGAAGAATGGGCAGAGTAACACCAAGAAAGGTGGCTGTCAGAATAACCAGACCCTGACCGAGGTTGGTGGGCAGAGCCCAAACAATAAATTTGGTCAGGTTGTCAAATACACCACGACCTTCCTCAACCGCTGCCTCAATGGAGCTAAAGTTGTCGTCGGTGAGCACCATGTCAGCTGCCTCCTTTGAGACATCTGTACCGGTGATTCCCATGGCCACACCAATATTGGCCTGTTTCAGAGCCGGGGCATCATTTACCCCGTCACCGGTCATAGCCACTATGTGGCCATTGGCTTGAAGTGCTCGTACCAATCGGATTTTCTGCTCGGGAGTGGCTCTTGCAAAGACACTTGCCTCTTCGGCGACAGTAATTAATTCTTCGTCGGAGAGTTTTTCAAGCATTTGCCCGGTAAACACTGCTGTTTTTTCGGTTTTGCCGACAATAGCAGTTCCTATTCCAATTTGTTCGGCAATTGCGACTGCGGTTACCGGATGATCTCCTGTGATCATTTTAATACTGATTCCTGCCTCCTTGCATATTTTCACAGCTGCCACGGCCTCGCTCCTTGGCGGATCAATCATTCCCTGCAAGCCAATAAATGTGAGCCCTGCGGCTACATCTTCATGGTGTATTGTCATGGTGTCGGCAACTACGTTTATGCTGGCAAAGGCAAGTACACGCAGGCCTCTTGATGCCATGTTGGAGACATCCTGATTAATCTTCTCACTATTGAGTTTTGTCGTATTTCCATTACCATCCATTGCTGCCGTACACTTGGCAAGAATTTGCTCCACTGCACCTTTTATATAGATCATTCGTGGTGTGGTATTGCCTGTATCATGGAGGGTGGCCATGTACTGGTGCTGTGATTCAAAGGGAATTGAATCGAGCCGGGGACTTTGTTTTTCAGTCTCCTTCCCGCTAATGCCACCTTTTGCTGCCGAAACAAGCAATGCTCCCTCTGTGGGGTCACCATGAACCTGCCAGCCGCCATCTTTTTCATGCAGTGAACTATCGTTACACAGCAAACCTGCCCGTAGGCATTCACTGAGTGGAGTGGTATTTACGTTATCGTCTCCATCCTGCCTGACAATCCGGCCAAGGGGAGCATAACCGGCTCCGCTGACTTCATAATGCACGCCTCCTGCCATGATTGTCTGTACGGTCATCTGGTTTTCTGTGAGTGTGCCTGTCTTGTCCGAACAAATCACCGTTGTGCTGCCAAGAGTCTCCACGGCCGGAAGTTTGCGGATAATGGCCCTTCGTTTTGCCATTCTGGAAACACCGATGGCAAGGGTGATGGTCACGGCTGCCGGTAATCCTTCAGGAATAGCACCTACAGTAAGAGCAACTGCTGCCATAAATATGTCAAAAAGCGGCTGTCCCCGCATCAGGCCCACAGCCACAATGAGTGTCGCAAGCACCAAAATGGCATAGAGCAGAATTTGGCTGAAATGAGCAATCCTGCGAGTAAGCGGTGTTGCCAGATTCTGTGCCGAAGAGATAAGCTCGGAGATACGACCCATTTCAGTATGATCACCGGTCGCAATCACGATACCACTGGCTTGACCGTAGGTTATCAGGGAGGAAGCATAGGCCATGTTTATTCGGTCTGCAAGGGCTGTGTCCTGATCGAGTGGTTCAACAGCCTTTTCCACAGGCACCGATTCACCGGTTAGAGCGGATTCATCCACCTGCAGATCTCGAAGTTTCAAGAGTCGTAAATCAGCTGGTACCTTGTCGCCTGCCTGAAGCAGGACAATGTCTCCGGGAACAAGCTCTGCTGACGGTATGCGTTTTTTAACACCATTACGCAGAACCGTGGCTTCTGCGACCATGGTGTCAGCAAGTGCGGCAAGAGCATCTTCCGCCTTGGACTCCTGGATATAACCGATGATGGCATTGATCAGCACCACCCCGAAGATCACCCCGGAATCAACCCATTCCTGCAATGCCGCAGTAATGAAACCGGCCGCGACCAGGATATAGATCAGGGGCTGATGGAACTGCATCAGAAATCGCATCCAGGCACTCTGTCCCGGTTGTGCGGTGAGTGCATTGGCACCGAACTGATCAATACGATGTTTTACATCCTCAAGGCTAAGCCCATGTTTCTGATTAGTGGCAAGCCGAGTGGTGATTTCATCTGTCGGCAGATGGTGCCACTTTTTATCTGATAGTGATATGTTTTTCATGTGTGACTATTCCTTGAATGGGTGCCAATCAGTGTTCTTTTGGTATTCATGGTTGTGTCGCTCCGTTTGCCATCAGCGCCGAGGGTACACAGAAGCTCAATCTCAAATTTCCTTAAACCGCCACGATCTCCACACTACTTATTTTCTCTTCGCTTTTAAATAATAGAGATTCACGTCTCATGGTGTTCTTCTTCGATTTGATTTACAGAGAGTTGTCACATGGCTCTTCGTCAAGGACAGTTTTCTGTTCTGCGCTATGCCTGCGTCGCATCATGCGAATTGGGGTCTTTCGGATTCTATTCAGTTCACGTTCAACTGCACGGCCTATCCTGTCAGCACAATAATTGAGCGTGGCAGTGCAATCCTTCCCGCTTCCCCGGACAACAACTTCACCGCCTTTTCGTAGTCCAACCACAATAAGACACTCTTTGTCAATGCCCCCCTTTGGTCCGTTGAGATCCGTCAAACGTACCGTGACTTCGCTGACCGAAGCACCAAATCTACCGAGGGCAAAAAGAAGCCGCCTTTCCATGGCGGCAGTTGTTTGTTGAGCCAATTTCAAACGATGGGCTTTTATGGTGATTTTCATATGGTTTCTTCCTGTGATTGTAAAAGATGAGCGTCAGCCGTGAGCGGTAAAAAAGGGGAGGGAGACAAACTGTGGCTGACGCTCAAATTAACTGCAATGCCTATTCGGGATTACTCTTTCTGCTTCTCCTCAGATCCTTCTTCTTCCGTGGATTCCTCTTTAGGCTCCTCGTTAGATTTCTCTTCAGAATCTGTTTCTTCAGCTGTTCCCAAAATTTCGCCAGCTTTTTCTTTAGCTGTATCCACGGTCTGTTGTGCCGTTTCTGCAGCATCATCAATCGTTTTGTCCGCCTGATCGCAGGCTGTCAATCCTGCAAAAAACAACATACTTAAAAGTACCAGACTCATTTTAAAGGTTAATTTCATTACTTTGACTCCTTTGTTAAGATTAATTTATTGTTTGCAACCCATGTCAAAAAGAGTAACTACAGGATATCGTCTTGACAAGATGATAAATCAGAGGTAATCGTTCGACAAAACAAAACAATGAGGTTGTTGTATGGAGTGGCTTAACTACCATCATCTCTATTATTTCTGGACGGTTATTCGTGAGGGAGGCATTACTGCCGCAGGAAAGCGGCTCAATCTGGTTCCCTCCACCGTCAGTTCCCAGATCAGTTCTCTTGAGGACGCGCTCAAAGTAAAACTCTTCCAAC
>JAFLJO010000063.1 GCA_022712975.1 Desulfocapsa sp. | reverse complement strand
GAATAAGCGATGCGGCAGTATCGCAGACAAGCCGGAGGTTGGCTTTGAAAGCCAAAGAAGATCAACAACTAAAGAAGATGATAAGCGGGCTGGAAGTTATATTGGACGGTGTTGGATGTTGAGACCTGACCCTTATTCTTTCCAACTTGGTATGCCTTCCAAAGGACGGAAAATTTTCGAAAATGATGGGGAATTTCATCTTAAAGAGGATTTGGGAACCTATATTACCACTTCAGATTCCCAAAAAGACAAGATAGGGTTAAGGAACAGCTATTATTGGGATATTAATCTCTAGTGTTCGGCAGGTTTGCTTGGCACGGGCATTCGGATGCACTGAATTTTGCTGTCTAAGTTGGATATTGCTCATTTGGGCATCGAAATGGACTCTGTAGCCTAGTAATACCAGCCACTTACGAAGCATGCAGTTCCGTATTCCACTATGATATCAGTTGCTTATAGTGGCCCGACCCCAGATTTGAACCCCAGATTTGACACATGCAACTTTCTAACCGGACACTACTGAGTTGGACTCTAAAATAAATAGGGGGTATCAGATGCAAACTGACGTGAATTATGACAAAGACTTCCATAAATGGTCTCAAAAACAAACGAAATTATTACGAGAAGGAAAGCTGGATAAGGCCGATATAGAACACATTGCAGAGGAAATAGATAGTATGGGGAAAAGTGAAAAACGTGAACTTGTCAGTCGTTTAACTGTTTTATTGTTGCATTTACTCAAATGGGAATATCAGCCAGGTAAGCGTTCTAAAAGCCGGTTGTTTTCAATAGAAGAGCAGAGGGATATGATCATTGATCATCTTGAAGATAATCCAAGTCTAAAAATAAATATGGACGAATCTAGAGCTAAGGCTTACAAGTATGCTCGTAGAAAAGCGGAAAATGAAACAGGGCTTGATAAAGAGACTTTCCCCGAAGATTGTCCCTATAGTTTTGAAGAAGCTATGGGAATGGATGTGAAATTTTAATTAAGATTTGATTTCACCTTTGTAGACTATTTCCGTGACGTTGGTTCTGTTGAGGTTAAATCTCAAAATAGATCTGTCCCCTTTTCCCGAATGAGTTGGTCGAAATCTGGATCTGTCGGTCTTGCGACTATCACCGCCTTGAAAAGAAACAAAGAAAGTGACAAGTGGTTCAGGGAACATGAATTGGAATTTAAACTGGCGGCATAATTCTACCCGCACAGCTCGAAAAGTTTGAGCTATTGCTTCAACGTTTTCCACTTCCCACCCCACGTATTTCGGTGAACTTATGGTAATTTCAATGTGAAGTGTACTGTTGAGGAGCCGTGTGCGTAAATAGCGCAAGCACGGTTCTGTGAGGGGCTTGATTTCATCAGATTGCTGAGAAAGACGACGGGTGTAGCACGTAGTAGTCGCGTGCGACGAGGCGTTTTTGAAGATACATGGTAACCATCTGATTTTCTGAGATGATATGGTGAAATCGGTCTACTCGACCGAAACATGCTGTTCCGCATTCTACTATGATATCAATTGCTTATCGTGGCTCGACCCCACACTCTAACCGCTTATCGTGGTCAGATGGCCCGACCCCAAGTTATTTCCCCATGTTATTTGGACGGTGTTGGATGTTGAGACCTGACCCTTGTTTCTCATTCTTGTTTCTCATTAAGGTTTAATTATATGGAATCAGTACTATCTCTAATTGGTCGCAATGAAGAGTTGTTTGAAAGTGATATCAGTAATCATGAGCGTGACTTGTCAGATATTGTGGGGGCATCAACCTTTTTAGTCATTGGTGGTGCCGGCTCAATTGGGCAGGCTGTTACAAAGGAGATCTTTAAGAGAAACCCTAAAAAGCTTCATGTTGTTGATATTAGCGAAAATAACATGGTCGAGCTGGTACGGGATATCAGGAGTTCTCTAGGATATATTGATGGTGACTTCAAAACCTTTGCTTTAGATATCGGTTCTATCGAGTATGATGCATTCATCAAGCAAGACGGTCAGTACGACTACGTCCTAAACCTATCTGCGATAAAGCATGTGCGCAGTGAAGAAGACCCGTATACATTGATGCGCATGATTAATGTCAATGTACTTAATACAGATAAAACCATTTTACAATCCATTCAGAACGGTACAAAAAAATACTTCTGTGTTTCTACTGATAAAGCTGCTAATCCAGTCAATATGATGGGGGCAAGTAAACGTATCATGGAAATGTTTCTGATGCGACGCAGTAAGGATATTAGCATCTCCACCGCACGGTTTGCTAACGTGGCTTTCTCTGATGGTTCGCTACTTCATGGCTTCAATCAGAGAATTCAGAAAAGGCAGCCAATAGTCGCTCCCCAAGATATTAAACGTTATTTTGTGATCCCTAAGGAATCTGGCGAGCTTTGCTTGATGTCATGTATCTTTGGTAAGAATAGAGATATTTTCTTTCCAAAATTGAGTGAGAAATTTCACCTTATATCGTTTGCCCAAATCGCAGTAAAGTATCTAAAGCAGTTAGGCTATGAACCTTATCTATGTGAATCTGAAGAAGAAGCAAGAAGACTCTCTGAAACGTTACCAGATCAAGGGAAATGGCCCTGTCTTTTTACAGATAGCGATACAACGGGTGAAAAGGATTTTGAAGAATTTTTTACCGATAAAGAAACCCTTGATATGGAAAGTTTTCAGAGCCTGGGAGTTATTAAAAACGATCCAATATATAACGAGGCAGATCTAGAGTTTTTTGAAAGAACTATTGCAGAACTAAAACAAAATCAAGGTTGGACCAAAGATCAGATTGTTCAGCTTTTTTTCCGAATGATTCCTGATTTTGATCATAAAGAAACGGGTAAATATCTAGACGGTAAGATGTGAACATGAAAACAGACTATAAATCTCTTGTAGCCATTATTCGAGAGCTGTATCAAACCACCGAGTTTATTCCGTTACATGAACCACGGTTTTCTGAACGTGAAAAACAGCTAGTAGTTGACTGTATTGACTCGACTTTTGTCTCCAGTGTAGGCAAATATGTTGTACAGTTTGAAAAACAGCTTGCCGAATACACGGGGGCAAAGTTTGCTATTGCAACCGTTAGTGGCACTTCTGCTTTGCATGTCGCTTTGCTTCTTGCTGGAGTAGAGCGTGACACAGAAGTGATAACCCAGGCTTTAAGTTTTATAGCAACCTGTAACGCCATTAGTTATTGCGGTGCCAGTCCTGTTTTTGTTGATGTTGACAAAAACACACTGGGATTATCAGCTAAGGCATTAACTGAGTTTTTAGAAGGGTATGCAAAAGTTAAAAACGGACAATGCTTCAATAAAAAAACTAAAAAACGTATTACTGCTTGCGTACCCATGCACACATTTGGACATCCTTGTGAAATTGACGCAATTAAACAAATCTGTAAGCAATGGCACATCGCCTTAGTGGAAGATGCTGCTGAATCACTAGGTAGTACCTACAAAGATCAGCACATGGGTACTTTTGGTTTAATGGGAGTGATTAGCTTTAATGGCAATAAAATTGTCACTGCTGGCGGAGGTGGTGCAATTATCACCAATGACCAACAATTGGCCAAAAAAGCCAAACATATCACGACTACGGCCAAAGTCCCGCATAAGTGGGAGTTTAATCACGATATGGTTGGGTTTAACTATCGTATGCCTAATCTCAATGCGGCCTTGCTATGTGCACAGCTCGAAAAACTAGATGCTTTTGTTGAAAATAAACGTCAAACAGCACATCTCTATCAAGTGTTTTGTCAAGAAAACGGTCTAAACTTTGTAACAGAACCTGAACACGCCAAATCTAATTATTGGTTAAACGCGATATTGTTGAGTGATAAACAAGAACAACTTGGATTTTTGGAATATGTCAATCAGCAGGGAGTAATGACCAGGCCTGTTTGGACGCTGATGAATGAACTTGAGATGTACAAACACTGCCATGCCCAAGACTTAAGTAATTCAAAATGGTTGGCAGAGAGATTGGTCAACATACCAAGTAGTGTTAGGTTATGAATAAAATACTCTTAATTGGTGCTGGTGGGCACTGTAAGTCATGTATTGATGTTATAGAACAACAAGGTCTTTATCAAATTGCAGGTATTATTGATAAAGAGGTTGCTAATGAAACAACCGTTTTGGGTTACCCCGTTATAGGCTCAGATGAAAGTTTAGCTGATTTAAGACAAAAGTATGATTACGCCTTAGTTACGATAGGTCAAGTAAAAACACCTGAATTAAAAGTCAAACTTTTCAGCCGGCTGGTGGCGTTGGGTTACAACATACCAACAATTATTTCACCGCTAGCCTATGTCTCTAAACATGCCAAAATAGGGCGTGGAACAATTGTGATGCATCATGCCTTAGTCAATGCAGGAGCAGGCATTGGTGAAAATTGTATTATTAACAGCAAGGCTTTAGTTGAACATGATGTTCAAGTAGGTAATAACTGTCACATTTCGACTGGAGCCGTCATCAACGGAAACGTTAAAGTTTCTGACCACAGTTTTATTGGTAGTCAAGCGACAACTAAACAAGGTGTTGTCATTTTAGAAAAATCATTTATTAAGGCTGGGAGTGTGGTTAAGTGAGAAATAATGTTGCTTTTTTAACAACAATTTTTCCTATGGATAAATCTTATCTATTCGATTTTTTTAATTCCCTTCAAAAGCAAACATATAAAAACTTTGATGTTATTGTAATAAATGATAACTATGATGGTTTTGATGAAGTTGAACAGGCCTTTACTGATTTGAATATAATTGAATTGAACTACTCAGGTACACCTGCAAAAAATAGAGAGTACGGTATTAATTATGTAATCGATTCTGGCTATGATGTTTTAATTTTTGGTGATAGTGATGATTACTTTGATAGCGATAGGATACAAGTTTCCATAGATAGCTTAAACGACTACGATATTGTCGTTAATGAGATTTCTCTTTTTAATACGGCTGGCATTTATAGCAATAAATATATTTCAAATCGAGTCCAAGATAATACTCAGATATCGCTAGATTTTATAAAGGATAAAAATATATTTGGGTTGTCAAATACAGCTTTAAGAGTTTCAATTCTAGATCGAACTGGTTTTGATCAAGATTTGGTGGCTGTAGATTGGTATCTATATACAAAATTGTTGTTAAAAAATGCAAAGGCAATATTTACCAATAAAACGCAGACTTATTACAGGCAGTATGAGAGTAACACAATTGGTATTGGTGTTAGATCTGACGAAACTATTAAAAAAACTAGATTAGTAAAAAGTAAGCACTATAGTTTACTAGCTAAAGAAAACAGCATGTTCAAGGAATTAAATGAACGTGAAAAAAACATACAAATGAACAATGAGTATTACGAGTTATCTCGGCAAAAAAACAAAACCCCTCTTTGGTGGGAAGATTAAAGCGAACACAAGAATGGCAAAAACATGAAAGTACAATTGACAAGTAAAAAAGAAGTTTTTAACTATTCTATGCCATATGTCATTGCTGAATTAGGCGCGAATCATAATGGTGATATGGAATTGGCAAGAAAATTAATTGTTGAGGCTAAACAATCTGGTGCAGATTGCGTTAAATTTCAAAGCTGGTCTAAAGACTCAGTTTTTTCGAAAAAAAAATATGAGGATAATTATTTTATTGCGGATGACTATAGGGATCGTTCTGACTTTACTTTGAAAGAAGTTGTAGAGGAATACTCGATTTCAGAAGAAGAATTGTTGGAAATGAAAAAGTTTGCTGATGATTTAGGGATCGATTGTACTTCTACACCATTTAGTAAAAAAGAAGCGGACTTTTTGGTAGATAAACTACATACTCCTTTTATTAAAGTAGCGTCCATGGATCTTAATAACTATCCTTTTCTTGAGTATTTAGCAGCAAAAGATAAACCCATGATTATCTCAACGGGTTTATCTGAGGTCTATGAGATTGATAAAGCTGTTCAGGTAATTGAAAAAGCGGGTAATACGGATATTGTTATATTGCATTGCGTAGCAACTTACCCACCTGTTGATTATGATGTTAATTTAAATAATATTAAAACGCTAATGAATATGTATCCAGATTATCCAATAGGTTTTTCAGATCATACTATTGGTACGGCGATACCGTTAGCTTCTGTAGCAATTGGAGCGTGTTTAATAGAAAAACATTTCACCCTTGATAAAGATATGGAAGGTTGGGATCATAAAGTTTCAGCAACAAAGGAAGAAATGGCAGAGATTGTCTCTAATTCCATTCGAATTTGCGATGCACTAGGTTCATTTAGAATTAAAGCTACTGAGACAGAAGAGAAAAAGAGAGAGTTCAGAAGAAGTATTGTTATTACGAGAGATATGAAAGAGGGAGATGTTATTAAGGCTGAATATATTGATTATAAAAGACCTGGCGGAAATCTAAACCCAGAAATGACAGAATTTATTATCGGTAGAACTGTCAATAAAAACCTTGAGAATGACCATATACTAACTAAAGAGGATATCGTTTAATAATGTTGGCAATTATTCCAGCAAGATGTGGATCAAAAGGCTTGCCCGGTAAAAATATAAAAGACTTGTATGGAAAACCAATGATTGCCTATACGATTGAGGCGGCATTAAAATCAAAGCACATTGAAGATGTAATAATTTCTACTGATTGTCGAGAAATTGAAGGCGTGGCTAAAAATTTAGGTACACAAAGTTATTTTTTAAGACCTGATTTTCTGGCATCAGATACAGCAAAAGCAATTGATAATTATATATATACCATTGATCGATTGAATGACGAGTTTGGATATAAGATAGAAGACTTTATTGTTTTACAGCCTACCTCGCCACTTAGATTGACGTGTGATATAGATAAGGCTATTGAGATGTTTAAGAGAAAAGGTGCTGATTCTGTGGTTAGTTTTACTGAAGAATCTCACCCCATCAAGTGGCATAAGTATATTTCGAAAGAAGGAAAGTTTGAAAATATTTTTAATGAGACACTTTTAAATAGGCAGGGTTATCAAGTTAGTTACTTTCCGAATGGGGCTATCTTTGTGTTTGATTATGAATTAATAAAGCGCAAACTATATTACAGTGACAACTCTTACGCATACATTATGCCAAGATCTAGATCTATAGATGTTGATACATTAGAAGATTTTAAGTATGCAGAATTTTTAATAGGTCAAAAAAATGATTGAAACATTGGATAAAATTCAAGTATTAAAATCCAAAACAATAAAAGATGCTGTAGCTATTATGGATATTGCTGGCCATGGTATTTGTATTTGTATTGATGACTCGGAAAAAGTTGTTGGTATTATGACAGATGGAGATTTTAGAAGAGCTGTTTTAAATGATGTAGATTTAAATAATTCTATCGAGTCTATTGTTAATCAAGATTGTATAAAACTAGAAGAGGGGTTTGGCAGAGAAGATGTAAAAAACATTTTTTTAACCACTTTTGCAAGGGCTATCCCTGTTGTGAACGCTGATGGAGCTTTGCAAGATGTTATTTTTAAAGAAGATTTTTTTAATAAAGAAGGGCTAAATCAAGTTAAAGAAAAGCTGCCTTATCCAGTTGTTATTATGGCAGGCGGTGAGGGAACTAGACTGGCACCATTTACCAATATTCTACCAAAGCCATTGCTTCCACTCGGAAACGATCCCGTTATTAAGGTTATTATGGATAGGTTTAATGCTGGCGGTGCTGACGAGTTTTATATTACCGTCAATAGTAAAAAGAAAATGATTAAAGGGTACTTTCATGATCATAAGTCACCGTATAAAATACATTTTGTAGATGAAAATGAACCACTTGGCACAGCAGGGTCGTTAGGGTTAGTCAAAAAAAATATCAATACAAATTGTTTTGTTGTTAATTGCGATGTTGTTTTAGATATTGATTATAGTGATTTAGTGAAATTCCATAATACAGGGAACTTTGACCTGACCTTAGTTGCATCATTGAAGCAATACACTATTCCTTATGGCGTATGTAATGTAGATAACGAAGGTCTGCTACTTTCAATGCAAGAGAAGCCAGAGCAACATTTATTGGTGAATGCAGGTCTATATTTTTTAAATCGGAGTGTTCTTGATTTGATTTCAGGAGATGAGTTTTTGCATATGACTGATATTGTCAATATATTAAAGGAAAAAGGTTTTAAAGTTGGAGTGTACCCAGTTACTGAAAAATCATGGTTAGATGTTGGTCAATGGAAAGAGTATTCTGACACCCTTAAACAGTTAGGTCTGTAGGAATAATCCTACACAAATGAATAAAAACTTTCTATAAATGTGGATGTAAAAATGAAAATTTTGTGCCATGTACGGCCATGGTGTGTAAAACAATATCAAATGATTGCAAAAGGCATCGATGCTGAAGCCGAAGTAACTATAGCGAGTGGTTTTAAAGCAGTGGATGAATCGGGTTTGAGCGAAGGTTATTATGCAAACTTACGAACCAATGAATCTGATGCTATCTCTTCTGAGGTGGGAATTGACTTTGAAGATATAATTAAAAGGTGTCGTTTACTCCGTTCTTTACCCCACTCGGTGGCTATATTGCATGTGATTGCTATGAAAGAAGCCGTATCGGACCTGTTTGATGCCGTTAAGCCTGATTTGGTGATTAGCGCAACTATTGATCAGTTTCTGATGGATGTAATCTACTTTGAGTCTTTAAAAAGAGGGATTCCATTTGTAGGTTTAGTCATATCGTTTGTTAATGGGTACTATAGAGTTTCTGCCAGAGGTGAATATAACCACCTAAGGAATGTCCCTGATAACGAGGTACAGTCGGTCATCCAAAAATTAGAACAGAACAGTTACAAGCCAAAGTTTGTTACTCAATCGGGTGGCAATTTTAAGGTTGCAGCAATAGATCGATGGTTTAAAAATGCCCTTAGAATTCCATACTTTTTTATGAAGAGGTTATTGACAGGTGAAAAATATAATTACCATTACTGGGCATCTCAACTAACGGCTTTAAATAACTTTAATTTGTACCCTACGATACAGTTTGGTTCAAAAAGTTGGAAGCAAGTCATAGACTCTTCTAAGAAACCTATAGTATATATCCCGCTACAATATTTTCCCGAAGCCACGATTGATTATTGGTGTGAAGACCTAGATGTAATTGATTATGAAGACAAACTTATCGATTATGTTCAAAAATTATCTTCGGATTTCCAAATTTTAATTAAGGAACATCCAAATGTAATAGGAATCCGGAATTCTAGTCTATATAGAGAACTTTCTAAAATAGAAGGTGTTGTTATTTGTCCTACATATGAAGATTCAAATTATATTGTAGATTTATGTGATGCAGTACTGGTATGGACGGGCTCAGTTGGGTTTGAAGCAGCTTTAAGAAGCAAGCCTGTTATTGCAGTTTGTAATCCCTATTATGCTATAGGTGGTCAATTCTTAAGGCTCTATAACAATACCTCTTCAGAAGAGATATTGTCATTCATTAAAGACCGATCAAGAAGCATTAGTCATGGGGAAAAATCTGCATTAGTTTCCCATGTTTTGTCGGGTCTCCTGCCTGGTAAGTACATAAACGATGCATCTTGGGATAGTAGTAACGAGAACGATGTTCAAGATGCAAAACAGATAGGCACCCATATAAGAAAGTATATATGTCACATGTAGATAAATATACTTATGCCCTGTTTATTTCGTTGAGTGCTTTATTGGGTATATTTAAAATTACTCTTTTTGCCAAATTACTTGGCCCTGAACAGTATGGTTTGTATGCCTTGGTATTGAGTGTGTATATATTTATTGTTTATTTTGGCAGTATGGGGCTGAACGACGCTTTAATTAAGCTTGGGTCAAAGGCGTTTGGGCAGTCTAAGTTAAATGATGTTTATGATTTGCATATCTTAGCTGCAGTTTATGGCGGAATTGTAACTTTTGTACTAGGTACTTTGTTTAGCATCTCTATTATTATCTTTCTTAGTGATGAAGATGTGTCTATTGTGTTAGCTCTTGCAGGCTTGTTAGCCTTTTCAGCATTGGAGTTTAACTTACTAAATGCATTACTTAGAGTAACTCATAGATTTGTATTTTATTCGGTATTGTTGTTTGTCAAATCATTGGGCATCATTCTTTTGGGTTGGTATTTAGCACTAGATTACGGCGCATTTGGCGTGGTTTTAGCTGAAATAATAGCCTTTTCGCTAGTCTTCTTAGTCGCGTATTCTATGGTTGTAAGATCTGTATCTTTGAAAGATATATTGAGTCGTTACGAATTAGTTATTTTTGCGATCCGAAATGGATTCCCGATGATGTTGGCAAATGTTGTTAGGAATCTTGCGTTGTCTGCTGATAAGTGGATTCTAGCATCATCCTTAGGTGTTGCAGCAGTCGGAAAGTATGCTTTCGCAATGATTTTGTATACTATTTCAATGTTTTTGTTAGGGTTTTTAACCACTGTTTTGGGGCCAAGGTGGTTAGCGAGTTACAGTAATGATAATGATATCAAGAAATTATTACGTTCGGTGTTAAGGTTTTCATCTGCTTGGTTTCTCTTGCTTTTATTTGCTGCTATACCAGCTTATTTATTGCTTCCTATTCTGATTGAAAACTTTTTTGTTGAGTATAATGACAGAGATACTCTTTTAGCAACGTCCATTATTTATATTGGTGTGATGTTTTTAGTACCTTCCTTCTTTTTAGATTGGTTTTTTATTGCAATATCTTTTGAAACGAAGGTCTTGAGTATTGCTATAAGTATGATGGTGTTATCAATGTTATTACTTGGGATATGCTGGTATTTAGAGTTGTCAATTGTGGCGTATGCAGTGGTATTTACTGCGGCTAGGATATATGTTTTTTTAAGTTATATGAGAGTGGTTTTTTCATTAAAGCGCCAAGATTTTGTTTCGGAGTCTAATTAAAGTGAGTATAAAAATACAAGATGTAGATGTTGTTATTTTTCCATCTGATTAGGGGGGAGGGAATAAACATGGCATTGTTAATGAAGTATAGTTATTGTATGCTCCATATTATTAATTCGAAATATGGAGAACAATTATGTTTCCTTGTCCAAAATGCTCTCACGCTGTTGCCACAAAATCAGGGATCGTAAAGGGGCGTCAACGCTGGAAATGCAAGGATTGTGGTTATAATTACACAG
>JAFLJO010000072.1 GCA_022712975.1 Desulfocapsa sp. | reverse complement strand
TTCCCAGAGAGGGCATTGCTTTCGGATACATTCCTTGTTTTTCAGGTACTGCGAACAACAAAGTGATCCTTTTGCAACCATGGGAACAGAAAGCATTTCTTCCGACAGTCTGGCTATTTCAGAAAGAACAAGCCATGTCTCCCGCTGACAACAACGACCGCCGCGGTATTTTGAAATAACAGCAAGTATCTTGGCGCTGCAAGCCTGTGCCGTCTGTCTTGCTGACGGAGTAAGAGGTGTGGCTGCAAGGATTGTTGAGACTGCAATTCCAGCTCCAATTGCTGCACCGCATGCCCCCCAGAAGCCGCATACGCCACCGGGGATATCAGCACCGCGGCTAATGCCGGTGAGGATCGCCTCTTTTTTGATATTGCCGCCACTATTGCGAAAACAGGTAAGGATAATACCGGGGATCATAGCATGATGTTCCGGGCCATGCATGGGGATTGCTGGATGGCTGCGGATCAGTTCGAGCAGGGTTATGAGATCCCGTTCCTTTGTCCCACAGCAGATGGCTTTAATCACTTCAATCCCATCTTTTCGGTGACAACTGTCGCAGACAAAATGATCCTGCTCACAACAAGCATTGGCTGGAAACATTCGTCCACAATAGTTGCAGGCCATCTCTTGAGTGGCGGTAAAATAGTGAAGCTCGGTACCACAAACCATGCAGCCTTCTCCTTTTCGCTCCGTTGCAGGTTTATCCTCCGGGCTGTCACAGCAATTTCCAGAAACTCCGATAATCTCAGTTTGAGGAGTACAACAGGAATTTTCCATCAGAAGATTTGTTACTGCACCCTTCTCGTCAAGCACGAAAACAGCATCATCCAACAGAGCTATTTCCCGAAGTGGAATAGTCGTACGTCTACCTTTCACCAGCAGGATGCCTGATTCTGTATGAACTGCGCCATATGGGCCGCTGTAGACCACATCCACAGATTGCTCCCCGGTTGCAACAGGGCGAAAGGCTTCATAGGTAAGCGAGAAGAAATCCATGCTCTCCACTTGACGGTATGGAAAGCGCTTAATAAAGCGGATACGATTAAAACCCGCCGCCTCCATCATGGCAACCAGTTCTTCCTGCTGCATGGCTCCGCCAAGGCATTCTCCGCGATACCTGACATTGTTTTTCAGTGTTACCGGGATGGCTGTGTCCGTGACGATATCAGAAACAACCAGGCGTCCGCCAGGTTTTAAAATCCGAAAGATTTCCTGATAGGTCATGCGCTTATCCGGACTGAGATTGATCACACAGTTGGAAATCACCACATCTGCAGTACTCTCATCAAGTGGAATCTGTTCAAGAAAACCCTTGCGGAATTCCACATTGTTATACCCAAGACGCTCTGCTACTTCTTCCTGGGATTCCGCGGCCAGATGCAGCATTTCATCGGTCATATCAATACCGTAAACTTTCCCGGTTTTGCCAACGGATGCTGATGCCATAAAACATTCAACGCCGGATCCTGATCCAAGATCCACCAGTGTTTCTCCTTCCTGCGGCGCACCGTCGGTTACTGGACTTCCACAGCCGTAGGAGTGTTTTTTTGTTTTACCGGGGATAAAATCAGCCTCGGCCTGGGCCGGTGCCAGCGGATTAACTATATCCTCATTTGCATTCAGTGCTGCCTTTCCATAGAACTCACGCACAGAGCTGTGTCCGCTGTCTGATGCCAGGGAGATAAGGCAGTTACAATGGGTTAAGGCCACTGTTGCAGGTTCTTCTCCATCACCTGGACAATCATGACGGACATCTCCCATACGCAGGCGAATACTACTCTTCCCTTCATTTGTGTATTGACATACCTGATCAGCAATCAATTGCAGGGCAATTTGATTATACAGCTCTACATAAGGGTCATGTCCCACCCAGTTTTCGCCGCACATAAAACTATGATCAATATCCCCGCCGCCCACCAGAAACTTCAGGGGATTTGCCTGATAAATCGGCGAATCGATCAAACTGGCATTACGAATGTCATTTAAAACCGGACTTGACTTCCACAAAACCGCTAAGCCCTGATCCAAATGCCCACAGGCTGTTTTCTCAAGACCAACAAGAGCGGGGGATGGATAGATCACCCCATCAGGCCCTATGGCCACAGATTCCCATCCGGTATTTGAAAGATCATAGCGGGTACCGGGAGTTGAAAAAATCTGGCTGCGCAGACTTTCAATATTATCGATAGTGAGCCCAAGCTCCGTAGCCCGCCGGAAGGCTGCTAAAATCTCCGGAAAAATGATATCTGCCGGTATAAACTGCTCCCGGCTGCCCTTCCCCCGGATAAAATGATAGAGCAGATGGATGGAAGCAGCTCCCACCTCTGCAGCAATATCTACCAGTTGCAGCAAGTCCTCAATATTTTCACTGCTGATGGCCATTGAAAGGGTGAAGGGAATATCTGCCTCCTTCAGAGCCGCAAGGTTTTTCATCAGTTTTTTATAGCTTCCTTTTCCCCGCAACCCGTCGTGGCTTTTTTCCAGACCATCGAGACTTATCTGAAGATGAAGCCTGTCTAGTGTGCCAAGTTCTTGCAAAAACTGATCAAGCAGCATGCCATTAGTCAATACCGCTGCATGAACATCTTTATTTTCTGCAAGCAATGTTTGTAGAAAATCCGGGAAATCAGGGTAAAGAAACGGTTCTCCACCAGTAAAGGAGAAGAGGCGACACCCAAGAGCTAATGCCTGTTGAACCGCACTCTCAAGAAGTTCGGGTGCAAGGTGTCGTGTTTTAGCAGGGGATGATCCAAAAAGACAGTGGCGGCAACTGAGATTACAAACATCGGTGATATGAAACCAGCATTCTTTAAGCTGATCCAGATCTAATTCCGCAGCTCGTCCCGTATACGATTGCAATGGCTCCATGGCAAAAGCATTCTCAAGGAGATTTCGCTCATAGAAACTGACTGCATCGCTTTTTTCAACGTTGAGTAATTGATCAGCTTCAGAAGAAATAACTATCCAGTCGGGAATTTCCGGCTGAACATACAAAACCTGATCTGCCAGTTCAAAACGCTGCCAATCCTTTATCACACTGTATTTTTTATTCATCATATTTGTTTTTTGCTCACGCCTCCTTCTCAATACGAAGCTGTTCTCCCTGTAATCGTTCTTCATAGATGGATACCAGTAAAAAGGTGGCCAGGGGCTGAGCAATTAACAGAGCCAAAGGAATAGATCCACCCACTGACATAATCACCAGGTAGAGAACCATAAGACTAACACCAAGTTCACCAGTGAGCGTAGCGAATCTGGTGCAACTTCTTGTGTACGCCCGGCATGGGCGTGAACTCATGGGGTTAAAGTCCCCTGTAAGTGTTTCATGTAACGTTGTGAAACACCCGATTATATGAGCTTTTTTATACTCTCTTAAACATTGCCGCCCACACCCTTAAACTTCTCAACAAAAGAGGCTATCTTTTGAAATACACTCTGCTTTTTTGTTAAATATTGGGGGTTAAGTGGACTCATTTTTGGTAGAATAGAATTGAGTTCTGTACCATTTTCGCTGGCATACTCTCGCTTTAAAGATGCAATGATATACCGTTTTGCAGCATCTTCATTGAGACTTTCAGAATTGATTAATTCTTCTGATTCTCGCTTCTGTTCTGTTTGAGCAAAAGAGAAGAAGGCATCAATGATACTCGCTTTATCTTGGATGGTGTCAAGGTCTGTTTGGTTAATGAAATCAACGACCAGGCTCTCTTTGGCACGGTTCCCAATGCTTGCACGGATCAGGCGGCGAACCTCTTTAACCAGTTCTGTTTTATCTGTTGTCTTTTTGTTGTGTTCAAAAATGAGCTCGAGAATATAATCCAGATTGATCTCCTGCGACTTAAGCAGATCCACTTCAAAAACAACATCATCCCAATCAAGGGTTGAGGTCTCTTTGTCATCGGCCGATCTTTCACGGCGAAGCCAATCACGGATATCGTTGTAATTTGAACGGTAGTCCTGAATAGTTCGATCTTCGAGAACTTCAATCTCTTCCATAACTTCTAAATCTTCATCGCTTACATAGTGTAACGCTTTAAACTTCTCAACTGCTTCGGGGTCTTTCATATCGACCTCCTGAAGAGCTTTTAATCCTGCAAATTCATCATAGTTTTGCAGAACATTTTCAATGCGAAGATATTCACCAAAGAGTTTTGCAAACTCTTTTTTATCCTTTTCGCAAGCGATCTCATCAGGACCTGGAAAACGCTCCTGCAACTCTTTTACTATATCTACATAACCACGCCGTGCCTCGCCTGTGCTAATATCGGTAAAACCATCCATATACTCTTTGTAGCTCTTTTCGAGGACTACACTTGCTGTATTGCTGTTACCAAATAGGGTGATAGCATCAATCGTAGAGTTTTCCAGATCACGGAAGGTGACAATATTACCAAATGTTTTTGTTGCATCATAGATACGGTTCGTGCGTGAAAATGCTTGGATTAAGCCGTGGTAGCGGAGATTCTTATCAACGAAGAGTGTATTAAGCGTAGGAGCATCAAATCCTGTGAGAAACATACCAACCACAATGAGCAGATCCACATCTTTATTCTTTACCCGTTTGGCAAGGTCACGGTAGTAGTTTTGAAAACGATTACTATCAACACCGTAATTGGTTTTAAATTGAGTATTATAGTCATTTATTGCAGAGGCCAAAAACTCCTTTGCACTGCTATCCATTGCTGAGAGCTCAAAGGTTTCATCAGGAATATCACCTGCGGCATCCTGTTCTTCGTTTGCTGCAAACGAGAAAATGGTAGCAATTTTAAGAGGTTTATCACTCTCTTTTTGTAGATTGCTTAGTGATTCGTAATAGAGTTTTGCAGCATCTACGCTACTCACAGCGAACATGGCATTAAAACCTGTACCCGCTTTCAAACGGTGTGTTTTCTGTTTGAAGTTATTTACAATGTACTGAGAAATTTCGTTAATACGAGCAGGATGTAAGAGTGCCTCTTTGTTTTCTGCGGCGCTTAGTTTTTTCACGTCCTGTTCTGTTTCAATTGATTTGAATTGAGGCCGAACATCGTTGTAATCCACTTTGAATTTTAAAACTTTCTCATCACGGATGGCATCGGTGATCACATAGGAGTGGAGTTCACGACCAAAAACTAAAGCAGTTGTTTCTGCACCAAGGGCATTTTCCGGGAAAATAGGGGTTCCAGTAAAACCGAACTGGTAGAATTTCTTAAACTTCTTCTTGAGATTCTTTTGAGCTTCACCAAATTGTGAACGATGGGCTTCATCAAAGATAAAAACTACCTGCTGAGAGTAGATTGGTAGATCACTCTCACCCTTCATCAGATTATTCAGTTTCTGAATAGTGGTGACAACGATTTTATTATCATCCTTACTGAGATTCCGCTTTAGACCTGCGGTACTATCTGAACCATTAACACTATCGGGGGAGAATCGCTGATACTCTTTCATCGTTTGGTAATCAAGGTCTTTACGATCCACCACAAAGAAAACTTTATCAATAAATTCAAGCTCTGTTGCAAGTCGTGCTGCTTTAAAACTGGTGAGTGTTTTACCTGAACCTGTGGTATGCCAGATAAACCCACCACTTTCGACACAGCTCCAGCTCTTGGCCATAAAAGAGCTGTTTATTTTCCACAAGATCCGTTCAGTGGCTGCAATTTGATAGGGACGCATCACAAGTAGTGTGTCGCTTACATCAAAGACAGAGTAGTGAAGCAGTACATTTAAGAGTGTATTTTTTTTGAAAAATGTAGCGGTAAAATCCTTTAAATCTTTGATAAGAGAGTTATCAGACTTTGCCCAGTTCATGGTAAAATCAAAACTGTTTTTATCTCGTTTGGTGCTGTTGGCAAAATAACGGCTATCTGTACCGTTTGAGATTACAAAGAGCTGGAGATACTTAAAGAGTGAGTTGTTTGTATTAAAACTCTCTTTAGTGTAGCGGTGCACCTGATTAAAGGCTTCACGGATTGCTACACCTCGTTTTTTAAGCTCGATTTGCACCAAAGGTAAGCCATTGACCAAGATGGTAACATCGTAGCGATTGGCGTGGGTACCTGTTTGTTCAAACTGAGAAATAACCTGCAACTTATTACGGTTGATACTCTTCTTGTCCACCAGGTAGATGTTTTGAATATGCCCATCATCAAATACAAAATCGTAGATGTAGTCATCGTGGATTTTACGGGTTTTGTCGATGCCATTGTCACTGGGTTTATCAAGATACTCTTGGGCAAAGCGCAGCCATTCACCATCAGAGAACTGCATTTTATTAAGATCTTGCAACTGAACACGAACATTGGCCAGCATTGATTCTGGAGTCTTGACCTTAGAGTGCTCATAGCCTTGGTTTATGAGATCTTGAATGAACTCCTGCTCTAAATCGGCTTCGGTTTGATATCCTGCGAGGGGTTCTCGCAGTTCATTCTCTTTGATGTATTTGTCTAAAACTATGAAGTTCTTTGTCTCGGCTATTGGGGTGTATTGAGTCATTCTACTGTTCTCTTTCAAGGAGTTTGCGTGTAGCTAACCGTTCCCGTACTTCAATGAGTGCGGTGTGTAGTTTCTTTTCTAATAACTCTTTAGGCGGAAGACTTGTCCAATACTCGGAAACCATAATGTTGTCTTTGGGCATATTGAGTAGTTCTACCTGTTCGATGCCAGCTTCGGTACAAAGAATAAGACCAATCGGTGCTTCTTCACCCTCTTGACGCTCGTATTTATTCAGCCAGTTCAGATAAAGTTCCATTTGCCCTTTATACGCAGCTTTAAATCGATTTATTTTCAGCTCCACTGCCACCAATCGTTTCAGGGTGCGGTGAAAGAAGAGCAGATCGATGTAAAAATCCTCACCATCAATAATGATTCGTTTTTGGCGTTCTACAAAAGTAAAACCTTTGCCCAATTCCATGATACAAAGTTCAAGCTCTTTTAAAAGTGCAGATTCCAAATAATTTTCCAAATATCCATCTTTTATTCCTATAAAATCAAGAAAATAAGGATCTTTAAAATTACCTCCCAAATGTTTTGCATCAGCCAAAGTCAGTTTTGTGTCGGCAATTTCTGAGCGCTCAAAAGCTTTACGTTCTATCTGGCGTTGCAATTCACGTTTACTCCACTTGCTTTCAATTGCATGTTTAGCATAAAATATCCGGGCTTCATCGCTATGCAGGCTTATCAGAATACTAAAGTGAGTCCAACTCAATTGTGACACCAGTGGTGACACAATCTCAAAATCAGGAAAAACTTCAGCAAATTGCATCATACGCCGCAAGTTTCGAGTTTCAAAACTTTTACCATAAAGTGCAATCAGTTTATTGGAAAGAGACACTACAATTTGCTTGCCATATTCTGCACGTTCTCCACAGAGTATTTCCTCATTGATTCGTTTCCCCACATGCCAATAAGTTATAGAAAGTACACTATTAACCGTTGCAATCGCTCTATTTCGACCTTGTTCAATTATAATCTTTAAATCGGAAAATAAACTTTCAGGTTCTTGCTTATTTAAACTGTTTTTTAAATCATCACTCATAACCTACGCCTCTACCTGTCTGCCCGACAGGCAGGCAGGATTCTTTTTTGGGGAAGGTTAGCAGGAGATCACGGTAGTAGCTATACTGTTTTTTGCGAGCTGTAAGCTCTGTGAAGGTGTCGAGGATGCGGACTATTTCGGCTTGGATTTCGAGGGGTGGAATGGGGATAAAGAACTTTTCTGTATCAGGTGTAGCAATTTGAGGCATCTGCATTCTACTTGCAATATTCTGAAAATATGGCTCCTGTATTTTCAAGAAATAATAAACAAATTTGATATTTATGTTTTCATCTTTTGAATGATATGACCACATCTCATTCTTATGAGAAAAAGGTTTGTCATAATATTCAAATTCAATAACACCACGAGATTTTACAATGACAGAAGGCTCTCTATTTATGTTCTTTTCTGGAATATCTATATAATCAACAAATGCAACAGTTTTCCCGCCAGCAAAAATTTTAAGAGGTGCACCATCTTTGTGAAGTTCTTTCATTTTCCCAGCAGTAATTTTTGTACCCTTGGCACGGACGAGGGCATCCCCTAAAGCCTTCCACTCAACCTGTCTGTCCGACAGGCAGGCAGACAGGTCAAGCAACTTCTCCATAAAATTTTGATTACTCATGATTTCCCGCCTTCTAATTTTGTAATACCGCTATCATTGGTGAGCAAACGCATTTGATAGATTGCAGTGCTATTCAACAGCCTCAGCCGTTCGGGTTGCGGTAGTTTCTGCTGAATCAGATGAGCATTGAGGGTTTCAAGGTTGGCGAGACAAACAAGCTGCGACATATTGGCATAATCTCGAATATTACCTTTTTCTCCTGGGTTTTCATCTCGCCACAGTTTAGCTGTTTTTCCAAAAAGGGCCATATTCAAAAGATCTGCTTCACAGGCGTAAACAAAATTTGTTTGCTGTTTGTTTAGTTCTGTAGGAATAAGATTTTCTTTAATAGCATCTGTGTGAATACGGTAATTGATTTTTGTGAGATTCCGACGAATATCCCAACCGAGCTCTTTTTGCTCATCTTCTTTGAGACGCTGAAACTCCTTAATTAGGTAGATCTTGAATTTTGGTGATATCCATGAAGCGAACTCAAAGGCTATATCTTTATGTGCATATGTTCCTCCATATCTACCAGCCTTGGCAACAATACCTATGGATTTAGTTTTATGAACCCATTGTTTAACTGAAAGGGCGAATCTATTTAAACCGGCCTGATTTTTAATTCCCTCGAATTCGGGGGAATTAAAATCTGGATTGTATATCTCCTCCCAAATACCAAGAAATTCTATGGTGTTCTTGTTTCTTAACCATTTTTCGATAAGTACTAGACCATTTTCAATGTCACGAACCATATCGGTTAATGATATGTAGTTTTCTTTCCTGGTTGCTATCACAGTTATTTCACTGCCTTGAACATTTATTTTTTTACTCTTAGTCATTTTCAATCTCCTTTGTATTCTCCGGGAGATCTAAAAGAATCCCACCTTTGGCACTAAGGAACGTACACTAAATAACTTGAACAAATGAACGTTTTTTGTTGCTGTCTTTTTCGTTGCTCGTTGCTCACATAACCCATTATGCTCGCTCCTCGCGCCTCGAATACAACAACAAAAACCGTTAATTTATTGTTCAAGTTATTTAGCTCCCGTTCCTAAGCGAGGATACAACCTTTTTTCTGGTTTTTGTTTCCAGCTCCAACCGTGCATTGCGAGCGATTTCACCACCTTGCTGTGCAGTCTCTTTGTGTTGCTCAAATGTTTCAGGGTCATTTGCTTCAGAGATTTCTATGGTGGATAGTTCTGCAAGCATATTCAGAATCAGCTCTTTGTTGGTCATATTGTCTCGCAAGTTCTCTTTTTTGAGCCCTTTGAACTTTTTGTACTTGTGCCATCCACAGTTTAAACGGTTCTGCTTTGGGTGAGGGAATGGATTGAATGAGACGGAAAAGCTGTTCTGTTGCAACACAATCGGTTTTCCGCATTTTACCGTCAGTAGCTCTCATTTTGAAAGCGTGACAATCTGTCACGCTTTGATTTCCCTCTTTGTTCAAACGCTCTTTAAGCTTACGCCAATAGGCAGCAGGGTTTACGCTATCTGTTAATGCCGCCACAATATCAACTACGGAAAGATACCACTCTTCCGTATCATCATCCCAAAGTGAACGAATTTTACGATCTTCAAAAACTTTTATGGACTCTTTTTGTGTCATCGTTATTCCCCCAGACTCTTCCATTCAACCTGTCTGTCCGACAGGCAGGCAGGCAGACAGGTCAAGCAATTTTTCCATAAAGTCATTTTTCGGCGTACTCAGTGGTTTTATAATTTTTGTATTACTCATGATTTACCCTCTTTGTTTTTAGAGGCTTCGATTTTCTTCATCACTTTATCAAAATCACTTTCAAACAGACGATCCTGCACAATACGATATTTTTCAAATTCACTGAGCGCATGATCTTTGGCTAGTTCAGCGGTGACTTTTCCAGCATCCTGTAATATTTCGCGATCTGTGGCTTCGATAAATTTGTTCAATCGTATTTCCCAGTCTTGCATGGTCAGGGGGATTTTGCGTAGAGCCATATCTTCGGCAATGTCCAGATAGGCAGAAACGAGCCTTTGTAATTGGGCGATTTCGTTACTGCTCAGATAATTTTTTGCTATGTTCACATCAAATTTTTGGATTTTGCCTTCTGGAGCATCTCTCCATGATGTTAAGCCCATATCGTTTTGTTTGGCGTCGGCACGATCATATACCACCTCTGCAGCGGTTTGACCGTGAATAGCCCAGTGCAATTTGTTCTGGACAGTGGAAAAAAAACGTTTAGTGGCTGTTGCGGTTACATCATAATCAATGGCGGTTGCGTAAATGTCGGTCATTTTTTGGTAAAATTTACGCTCACTGAGGCGTATTTCACGGATTCGCTCAAGTTGTTCTTCAAAGTATGTTTTGCCAAGGATTGTACCATCGTTTTTAAGGCGTTCATCATCCATGACATAGGCTTTGATTGTGTACTCTTTGATAATAGTGGTAGCCCATTTACGGAACTGCACAGCACGCTCAGAGTTCACTTTATAGCCCACCGCAATAATAGCCGGCAGATTGTAATGCTTAGTCTTGTAATTTTTACCATCTGAGGCAGTTATCCGAAAATCCTGGATAACTGAATACTCTTCCAATTCATTATCATTGAATATCTTCTTTAGGTGGTAATTTATGGTTCTTACATCCACCTGATAGAGCTCCCCCATCATCTTCTGGGTCAACCAAATATTCTCACTCGCATAAATGGCTTCTACTCCGCCTTCGCCACTAGACGCAATAAAGCTTAGATATTCAGCAGCGGATGAGCGAATTGCAGGAACTTGTTTTTTATTTTTACTCATTACTCAAGCTCCAGAAATTTCTTCGACAATCTTCTCGATATCAGTTCTCAGCTGGTCGATTTTAGCGACGGTGGCTTTAATCTCTGCATTGAGCACAGTGATATCAATCTTCTCACGGATATCTTTAGCCTCCACATAAGAGCTTACAGAGAGGTTATAATCGTTTTCAGCGATAGCATCTGAGTCCATTGAGATCGCAACATATTCAACATCTTCTTTACTATCGAAGGTGTTTATGATCGATTCAATGTGGCTCTCGGTGAGCACATTGTTATTGGTTACTTTTTTGAAGAACCCTACACCACTGGCATCGATAAACTGCGTTTTATTGTCGCTCTTATGCTTGGAGAGGACGAGAATATTAACAGCAATAGAGGTTCCAAAGAAGAGGTTTGGGGCTAAAGATATTACTGTTTCAATATAGTTGTTATCAATGAGATATTTACGGATTTTCCGTTCCGCTCCACCTCGGTAAAAGATACCAGGAAAGCAGACAATGGCCGCTCTTCCTTTACTTGATAGATAACTGAGAGCGTGGAGTACAAAAGCAAAGTCCGCTTTTGATTTTGGTGCTAAGACACCCGCAGGAGCAAAACGATCATCATTGATAAGAGTTGGGTCATCGGTGCCGATCCATTTAACTGAATAAGGTGGGTTTGATACGATGGCATCAAAAGGTTTATCATCACCAAACTGAGGATCTATGAGAGTATTTCCAAGAGCAATATTAAACTTGTCGTAGTTGATATTGTGCAGAAACATATTCATGCGAGCAAGGTTGTAGGTGGTGTGGTTAATCTCCTGCCCCCAAAAACCATCTTCAATGATGTGGGCATCAAAGTGTTTTTTAGCTTGAAGGAGCAGAGAGCCAGAACCTGCTGCCGGGTCGTAAATTTTATTCACGGTGCTTTGCTTGTGCATTGCTATTTGAGCAATGAGTTTTGACACACTTTGAGGAGTAAAAAACTCACCTCCCGATTTTCCCGCATTGGCTGCATAGTTTGAGATAAGAAATTCATAGGCATCGCCGAAGAGATCAATTTGATTCTCTTGAAACGCACCAAAACTTATCCCTTCAACACCTTTAAGAACTGCTGCAAGACGACTGTTTTTATCTGTTACTGTATTACCGAGGCGGTTACTTGTTGTGTCAAAATCGGCAAAGAGTCCTTTGATGTCAACTTCTGAGGGGTAGCCGTTAGCAGAACCTTCAATAGCTGAGAATATTGCGGCTAAATCGGTGTTGAGATTTTCGTTATCATTGGCATTTTTGGCGATGTTGAAAAAAAGCTGACTTGGGTAGATGAAGTAACCTTTGGTTTTAATGGCATCATCTCTTATCTCATCGGTGATGACAGTGTCGGGAAGTTCTGCATAATTGACACTTATCTCATCTGCTTCAATGTAGCCGGAAAAGTTTTCACTGATAAAGCGATAGAAGAGAGTGCCGAGTACATACTGTTTAAAGTCCCAACCATCGATTGATCCACGAACATCATTTGCTATTTTCCAAATTTGAGCTTGTAGTTCGGCTCTTTGAGTTGTGCTTGTCATCTGATATTTCCTGTTTCTATATTTTTCTAATTCTTTCCTGTAAGCAGAAAAAAGTGGGGAGAATGTATAACAATTTGATCACCAGGCGGTTTTGTCACTGCCATATCCCAGGACTCTTTGATGGCCGCAAAGAGATCTATATTTAAGAGACGCATTTCAGAAAATTTTAAGTGCTCTTTAAAATCCATCCCCATACTCCTTTAGATTAGCAGTTTTCAGGAATCCATCTTTAATACAATGCTTCCAGGGCTTCAACCAAGCTCGCCACAGCAACAATCTCAAGGCCCTTAACGGGTTGTTGCGGAGCATTGGCCTTTGGTATCACCGCCCGCTTAAACCCATGTTTTGCAGCCTCTTTCAATCTGGCTTCCCCATTGGCAACCGGCCTGATTTCACCACTCAAGCCAATCTCACCAAAAAAGAGCGAATCCTGAGGGATAACCCTGTCCTGCAAGCTGGAAACAATACCCACCATTGCAGCAAGATCGGAACTTGTCTCAGACACCCGGATACCTCCCACAACATTTACGTACACTTCATCGCTGGCAGTTGCAAGACCACCATGTTTTGCAAGAACGGCAAGCAGCATGGCAATCCTGTTCTGATCCATACCCACTGCAAGGCGTCTGGGGTTCCCTGACTGGCTTTCAGTAACTAAAGCCTGAATCTCAACAAGCAATGGCCGGGTACCTTCCCAGACCACGGTCACTGCGCTTCCTGATGACGGCGTGCCAGACCTGGAAAGAAACATGGCAGACGGATTCTTCACCTCTTTCAAGCCACGATCTGTCATGGCAAAAAAACCAAGCTCTCCCACACTGCCAAACCGATTTTTATCGGCTCGCAAAATACGATATCTGGCATCATCGGTGGATGAGAGTACCACCTGGGCATCCACAATGTGGCTCAGTGTCATGGGACCGGCCAGGGAGTGGTCTTTCGTCACATGGCCAACCATAAAAATTGAAGTATTGGTCTCTTTGGCATAACGGGTGAGAATTGCCGCAGACTCCCGGACTTGAGAAATAGAGCCTGGAGCGGATTCTGATGATCGTGAATGTACAACCTGGATAGAATCAATCACCACCACCTGCGGCTGCTCCTTATCCATCACTTTACAGATCTCTTCAACCGATGTTTCAGCCAGCATCTTGATGGTATTTGTAGGTAATTCAAGGCGATCAGCACGTTCTGCAATCTGCTGCGGAGATTCTTCACCGGAAACATACAGCGCAGGAACCCCTGACACCGCACCTCTTGCAAGTGCCTGAAGAAGAAGGGTTGATTTTCCGGCACCCGGTGCGCCACCAATAAGTACAACCGATCCACACACAATCCCGCGCCCCAGTACCCGGTCAAACTCAGAAATTCCTGTGGAAATTCGCTCGGCACGGCTACGATCAACTTCAGAGAGAAGTTGTACGGTGGTTCGTTTACCGCTATAACCAACAGTCCGCCCACTAACGAGACTTTTTCCCAAACGTACTTCTTTTACGGTATTCCACTCTTTACATGCACTGCATTGACCCAGCCAGCGACTGTAATCTGCACCGCAATCTGTACAGACAAATGCTGCTTCCTGTTTTTTTGCCATTTTGCTTCCCTGTCTTTAATCAAGAAAAATGTTTACCATCAGAGCCTTAAGAACGAGAACGAAATGACTTAGCATACTCACATCTATTGTAAAAGAACAGATCCACCCTTTACTCAAGCCAATTAATGTCATATTATCTCTCCCATGAATAGTTCTACACAACAAATTTCAGCAGTGCCCAAGTGGATTCCACTTTCCTACTCCTTTGCTTTCCTTATACGTTCCAAACGGTTACTAGGCTGGAGCGTCATCCTGACTCTGGTCACCATAGTCTTTACCTGGATCGGCTATGTTCTCACCGTTGATTTTGTAGATAGCTTAACCGGGAGTTTTTTCCTCACCCAGCCTGAAGCAGTCGGCATCTGGGGCTGGACAAAGTATCTGGGTTGGGAAGTCATGCATTGGGGATTCTTGATCATCAGTCGTATTGTCGCATTTTATCTGGCTTTTCTTCTTGCGTACAGCCTCACGGCTCCGGGGTATGTTTTTTTAAGCACTGCAACAGAGAAAAAACATGCAGGAGAAAATTTTGAACCGGATGCAGCTCTGAATATTAAAGGAATACTGATTGATCTATTGGAAGGATTCAAGATTGGCTTTCTCGGGATACTGGTGACAATTGTAGCACTAATGGCCAATTTTATTCCCGTTGTGGGGCAGGTTGTTGTATTGCTTCTTTACACCTATTACTCAGCCCTGATGTTTGTGGATTATCCGAGTTCCCGGAGACGTTGGAGCCTTGGACAAAAAATTTCCTGGCTGCGAACCCACGCCAAACAGGCATTTCGTTTAGGCATTTTTCCGGCACTTGTCGGTCTGGTTCCGGTCTTAAACATTTTTTTGATAGCCATGATTTTTCCTCTTATGACAGTACATAGTACGCTCAACTTTATAGTCATTGAAAAAAATAGAAACAGAGAAATCAACCGACAGCCTGAACAGACGCTGTAACTTTCGTTTTTACAGCTCTGTCGCACTGTCAATCCCAATAGAGAGTCATACATCCCCTGAAAGGATGGTTCGTTAGCTCTATTGGAAAAAACATAAAGAATTTGTAAAGGAAACATGAAAAAAACACAAAAAATAAAAGCACTTGGCCTGAATCTTGGAGCATCCACAGTAGCTGCTGTTGAAATTGAACTGTCTCCGGAAAGTGAAAAACCACGCATTGTTACTAATTCGGTTCATCTTCATGAGGGAAACCCAAAGGATACTTTGCTTTCGGTTTTAAATCAGTATGACCTTGCCTCATTTGACAAAATCGCTGCAACCGGCCGTAAATTCTGCAAACTCGTAAATTTATCAACCATACCGGAACCCCAGGCTGTGGAATATGCTTATCAGTTTGTCAAACCAGACGACATTTCATGTCCTGCCGTTGTTTCAGCCGGCGGCGAAACATTCATGGCTTACACTTTAGACAATGCAGGCAAAATATCGAATGTTGTAACTGGCAACAAGTGCGCCTCCGGGACCGGAGAATTTTTTCTTCAGCAATTGCGCAGAATGAATGTATCCCTTGAAGATGCAGCTCAGTGGGCTACTGCCCAGGAACCATATCATGTTTCAGGGCGATGTTCTGTTTTCTGCAAATCTGACTGCACCCATGCAACCAATAAAGGTATCCCCAGATCAAGGGTGACCGCAGGGCTTTGCAAAATGATGGCGGGCAAGGTTCTGGAACTGCTCAAAAAAGTTAAGCGGCAAAACATCATGCTCACAGGCGGAACCGCCCTTAATCAAATGATGGTTGAGTATCTGTATCGTGAAATTCCCGGGCTTATCGTTCCAGAGCAGGCACCTTATTTTGAAGCACTAGGCGTAGCTCTTTGGGCACTTGACAATAAAACAGATCCATTTCCAGGGTTATCAAACCTTTTCCTGTCTGAAGTTGCGCCATTCGACACTCTTTCTCCCCTTCGCAATTTTAAAAACATGGTTGAATTTAAAACCATGGAAACCGCTGAAGTTCGCGCAGGTGATAAATACATCCTGGGACTTGACGTGGGTTCAACTACTACCAAGGCGGTTTTATTACGAACAGATGACAATGCACTCTGTGCATCCGTATATCTGCGTACAAACGGAGATCCTGTGGGTGCTTCCTGTCAATGCTATGATTCAATTCTCAAACAGGTAATAAGTAAAACAGATCCATCTGAAATATCTATTACAGGCCTTGGAGTTACCGGTTCCGGTCGCCAGATAGCCGGTCTCCATGCTCTTACAGATGGTGTATTAAATGAGATTATTGCCCATGCAAGTGCAGCCGTATATTTTGACCCTGCCGTAGACACTTTGTTTGAAATCGGCGGACAGGACGCCAAATACACTTATATCACTAACAGTGTGCCTTCGGACTATGCGATGAACGAAGCATGCAGCGCCGGAACGGGATCCTTTCTTGAAGAATCCGCATTTGAAACCCTTGGGGTAAAAATGGAGGACATCGCCCAAATAGCCCTGGAAGGAAAAAACCCGCCGAATTTTAATGACCAGTGCGCCGCTTTTATTGCCTCTGATATTAAAAACGCTATTCATGAAGGTGCACGGCATGACGATATTGTCGCCGGTCTGGTCTACTCAATATGCATGAACTATTCAAATCGGGTTAAAGGTAACCGTCCGGTTGGGGAAAAAGTCTTTATGCAAGGCGGTGTCTGCTACAACAAGGCAGTGCCCCTCGCTATGGCTGCACTCGTGGGCAAACCTATTATCGTACCGCCCATGCCAGGTTTGATGGGTGCCTTTGGTGTTGCACTGGAGGTTAACAAAAGAATTGAAACCGGTCTTATGGAAGAAAAGTGTTTCGATTTGCAAGTTCTTGCCAATCGGGAAGTACTATACAAAAAGCCTTTCACCTGTAAAGGAGCAAAACAAAAATGTGACCTACGATGTGAAATAGCTGTAATCGAGCTTGAAGGGAAGAAATATCCTTTCGGAGGAGCCTGTAACCGATATTATAATTTGCGACATGATGTTAATTACAGCATTGAGAAACTCGATCTTGTACGAATCAGGCAGCAGCTGATATTTGGAAAATATGGTGGAAAATTTACAGCGGAAAAGGGTACCCCCTGCAAGGGAACAATTGGAATCAACAGGAGTTTTCTCGTCAACACCTATTACCCTCTTTATTCTACTTTTTTTACAGAACTGGGATTCGAACCGGTTATTGCCGATCATCCATCTCAGGAGGGAATTGATCTGCGAAACGCACCGTTTTGCTATCCTGCTGAACTTTCTCACGGCTTTTTCCACTCGCTTCTTACAATGAAACACCCGGTTGATTTTCTTTTCCTGCCCCATTTTAAATCGATTCCTGTTGATAACGGTGACACAGGCTCCCAATCGCAGGTTTGTCCTTTTGTTCAGGGAGAAACGTTCTATCTTCAAACAACGTTTTCCAAAGAACTTGAAGAGCTAAAGAAAAAAGGAACAAAGCTTTTAACCCCCCTTCTTGACCTTCAAAGTGGGCTGGAAAAAGCAGAGAAACCCCTGCTTGAAACCGCTGCTAAAATGGGTGTGAGTCGAAAAACAGCAAAAATCGCTTTTGCAAAAGCGCTGGCACAACAAACAAAGTGCCTGGCTGAAATGAAGGAGATAGGAAAAAAAGCTCTTCTTGAGCTTGAAACTGATCCGAAAAAAAAGGCAGTTGTGATATTCTGTCGTTCATACAACGGATTTGTTCAAGAAGCACACATGGGAATTCCTCGAAAGCTTGCTTCAAGAGGCATTCTTTGCATACCTTTCGACTTTCTTTCATTTGAAGATGAAAAATCAAAGCGACATATGTACTGGGGAACGGGCCAGAAGATATTGAAAGCTGCCAGGTTTGTTAAAAAGCATCCCCAGCTTTTCGGCACTTTTGTTACCAACTTTTCCTGTGGCCCGGATTCATTTGTTATCGGATATTTCAGAAAAATTATGGGTCGGAAGCCCTCCCTGACTCTTGAGCTTGACAGCCATACAGCTGACGCAGGTCTTGAAACCAGGATAGAAGCTTTTCTTGACATCACCTGTGCATACAGGCAACTTGTAAGCCAGAAACAGATTCCTTTTAAAAAACAAATTTTCCAGTCCGCTCGAATTGCGCTCAACGATGGTGTAGCAAAAGTGATGACATCCTCTGGAGAAGAACTTGCGATCACAGACCCTAGAGTAACAATGCTTCTCCCCTCCATGGGGAAAATTGCCACAGAATTACTAACAGCAGTATTTTGTGGCTTTGGCATTAATGCAAAAGGGCATGCGCCCTCAGACGAAAAAATTCTAAAACTTGGTCGTGGTAATACCTCATGTAAGGAATGTCTTCCGTTGATTCTTACAACTGGAACCTTGCTTAATTACATTCAAAATAAGAGAAAAAAAGACGAAGTTCTTGTTTATTTTATGGCCACAGGCTCCGGTCCCTGCCGCTTTGGCCAGTATTCCGTTTTTATGGAAGATCTGATAAAAAGGCTTGAAATTCCTGATGTGGCTTTACTTTCACTGACATCTGAAAACTCTTACATGGGAATGGAAAAAGGGTTCGAACGAAAGGCATTTTGGGCGATTATCATATCTGATGTAATGGAAGACATCCGCTCAATGATACTTGCTAACGCAACTGATACCGATTCAGCAATGCAGACATTCGATACAGAGCTGACCCTGATATCTGGCAAACTTGAAAGGGGGAATTTCTCCCAATTGGCAAAACAGCTTGCACAAACAGCGGACAGACTTGGCGAAATCCCTGTGAAGCGTCCGTCGGGGGAAGTTCCCGTTATCTCATTGACAGGTGAAATATTCGTCAGAAGAGACCCCCTATCCCGCCAATTCTTAATCGAGCGCCTTGCTGAAAAGGGCTTTGCATCCATCTGCTCACCGGTCAGTGAGTGGATTCATTACTCCGACTACCTTGTTGAAAAAGGACTCTCCGACTATCAAATGACAAAAATGGAAAAGCTACTATTTTTCATCAGAAAGAAGTTCATGGCAAAAGACGAAAAACATATCAAATCCATATTATCCCGGTCAGGTCTTGTTCATTCTAAACCGATTAACATCAAGTCAATTATTAATAATGGAAAGCCTTATATATCAGAGAACCTGACCGGAGAAGCCATTCTGACGGTAGGGAGCTCCTTGTCGGAAATAGCCGTCGATTCCTGTGGTGTAATTGCCATCGGGCCATTTGGCTGCATGCCCAATCGCCTTGCTGAATCTATTCTCAATGAAACAATGAACCGGGAAGAAAAAATGAAAACCGACCCTGAAAACAAGCGGCTTCGCTTCATTCTAGCGGAAACTGAAGACCTGCCTTTTCTTGCCATTGAAAGTGACGGTTCGCCCTTCCCGCAACTGATAACTGCAAAACTCGAAGCATTCTGCCTGCGTGCGGAACGTCTGCATAAAAGAATGCTTATGGATGGTTGAAACTGGCTCTTGACTGCTCTTTCCTTCCCTCCATTACCTTGCGAATCTGCTCAAGCTCAGCTTTAGCCTGACGCAGCTGCTCCTTCAGTTCTTCCTGTTTCACAACAGTGGCTGCATCCTGCAGCTGCTGTTCAAGAACTTCCACCTCTTTTTGACTTTTATACAAATCTCTTGCTAAAGCAGGAAGATACATTTTAACCCTTACTTAAAAATGAAAAAGGAATAAACACCGGAGTTTGTACACCCTGTGCCAAGGCAAGAAATATCGACGAGAAGATATTTCTTGCGAATATAAAGCTTGATACCAGCTATCACAATGTGGACAGATAACTTTTGTATAGCATGACGGAGTGGTCAGTTACCGAATACCTGATACCTAATATCGAATATCTTTTGCCCGCAGGGCATCATGTTCTTAATCAAATACTTAAAAGACTGCAATAAAAACAAAAACAAAAACAAAAACAAAAAATGAAAATTCCTATGCTATTGATAAATATAGTCTATGTCATTTTTCAGACCAGCTCAGCCATAACTCTATTGGCAAAAGGTCTTCCTTTGTCGCTTAAGCGAAGAAATCCGGCCTTTTTCTCAAGCATTCCATCTGTAAACAATTGCTGAAGTACCTTTCCATAATATTTCTCAAGTAGAATTCCGTAACGCTTCTCCAGTATAGGCAGTGATACCCCACGGTTCAGGCGTAGCCCCATAATAACTGTTTCTCTGAAGGAGGCATCGAATTCCAGTGTTTCTTCTTCAATTACTGTTGATTGTCCAGTTTCCAGTAAACAACAATATCGTTCGGGATTTGCAATATTTTTTCTCCGAGTTCCATTGATACATGATACTGCCCCTGCTCCAACTCCGAAATAATCTCTGTTTTCCCAATAGGTCATATTATGTCTGGACTGGTATCCAAGTTGAGCATAATTTGAAATCTCATATTGAGAAAATCCCGCTGCTGCTGTGCATTCTGCGGTTATCTCATCCATGACTTCAATTTCGTTGTCTTCAGGTAATTGTAACGTCTCTCTTCGAATCAGGCTTTCAAGAGGTGTCTGTTCCTCCACCGTCAATTGATAGAGTGAAAGGTGCTTCACCCCCAAGGACACAGCAACTTCAAGGCTTGTTTGCCAGCTTTTTGCAGATTGTCCGGGCAGGCCATACATCAAATCGAGACTGAGATTATTGAACCCGACTTCCTTTGCCGTCTCCACTATTTTTATTGCCTCTGAAGCTGAATGAATACGCCCGATAGTTTTTAATTCCTGGTCATTGAACGATTGAACACCTATGGACAATCGATTCACTCCGTTTTCAAGAAGCGATGTCAATTTGTCCCTGTCCACTGTTCCGGGATTAGCCTCTATGGATATTTCTGTATCTTTGGAAATGATAAAACTGGAAAAACACATAGAAAGAATTTGCTTGAGAAGGCTTGTGGAAAGCAATGTCGGGGTGCCTCCGCCCAAAAAAACAGTCGTTAGCCCCTCCTGCTCTGATCTGGCAGAACCTTGCAGTAACTCAGAGCACACTACCTTAACATAACGCTCCTGTAGGCTCTCAAGCCCCACACAGGAGTTAAATGAACAGTAGTTACACTTAGCGGCGCAAAAAGGAATATGGATGTACAGCGAAGAAGTCATACGCTGCTGTGCAAGGATTCCATGGTTTCACGGCACTGTTTACCGATTTCAGTCATCAATCCATTATCTGCAAAGGAAAAACTGCCGTTACCAATAATGATATGATCAAGGAGTTGAATCTGCATCATGCTCCCCAAAAGCGACAATGTTCTTGTGAGCTCAATGTCTTGGGGAGATGGGTCGAGTGAACCGGAAGGATGATTGTGGGCAATGATCATGGCTGCTGCATTTTGTTGTAGTGCCTTTTTAACAAGTTCCCGCGGATAAACGGTGTTCACATTAATGGTGCCTTCAGCCACAGTCTCTGTGTCTAAAATAGCATGGGAGGAATCGAGATAGATAACGGTGAAAACTTCTTTTTTCAATCCGCGCAACGCATGAAGCAGATAATCGCGGACATCTGTTGACGAGTGAAGGTAGCGCTTTCCCTGAAGTCGATCTTTGAGATAACGTCTGGCTACGGCTTGAATAAAGTGAACAGCAAAACCATTTTTTGGGCCGATACCCTTGATCTCCTGCAACCCGGAGAGGGGCTCTTCAAGAACTGCCGCCAATGAACCAAACTGTTTGAGAGCTGCCTTTGCCGGTTCCTTGCAATCAGACCTGGGAGTGCCGAAAGAAAGGAGAAGTTCCAGGATCTCAGCATCACGGAACCCTTCAAGCCCTCGCTCCCGAAAACGGTCACGAAGTCGTTGCCGATGTCCTGCTCCTTTTTCCTGCCACTCTTTTTTATCCATTTAACCAAGCTTTATTTGGCAAGCTCCCTACTAAACAACTCATTGGCAACTTTAGGATTTGCCTTGCCCTCTGTTTTCTGCATAAGCTGCCCCACAAAGTAGCCCATTAGCTTGGTCTTTCCGTTTTTGAAATCTTCAGCCTGGCCGGGGTTTGCGGCGATGATTTCCTGCACAATGGCTAGCAGCTCTCCCAGGTCAGAAACCTGAACAAGATTCTTTTCTTTAACCACCACTGCCGGATCTTTCCCAAACTCCATCATCTCCAGAAAAACTGTTTTTGCAATTTTACCGGAAATGATTCCTTCTTCCACCATCGTAAGTAATGTACCGAGTTGCCGAGGAGTCACTTTGCAGGTGGTGACTTCCGCCCCTTTCAATTCCCGTAGAAGCTCTGTCATGATCCAGTTGGAAGCTTTCTTTGCCTTCGCACCACTCTTTACCGTGTTTTCGAAAAAATCAGCTAATTCACGTGACCCTGTAAGAATAGTCGCATCATATTCCGGGAGTTCAAATTCCGATTTAAACCGTTCCTTTTTTGCATCTGGAAGTTCCGGTAAAGTCTTTCTGATCTCCTCTATCCAGTCCTCTTCAATCACAATGGGGATAAGATCAGGACATGGGAAATAACGGTAATCATGAGCATCTTCTTTGCTGCGCATGGACTCGGTTCTGTTGCGATCAGGATCCCAGAGCAGGGTTTCCTGTATGACCTTTCCCCCATCAAGCAGAATATCACGCTGCCTTCGCACTTCATATTCAAGTGCTGCCTGCACGTTTTTGAAGGAATTCATATTTTTGAGTTCTGTTCTGGTTCCTAATTCCTCCTGGCCTACCGGCCTGAGTGAAATATTGGCATCACAACGAAAACTTCCTTCCTGCATATTGCCGTCACAGATAGCAAGGTATCTTAGAATTGCATGCAATTTTCGCAGATAGGCATAGGCCTCTTCAGGAGAACGCATATCCGGTTCCGAGACAATTTCAAGCAATGGGATTCCGGTACGATTCAGATCAACATAGGAAACAGGCTCACGGTCATCATGAACCAATTTGCCCGCATCTTCCTCCATGTGCATGCGGGTGATTCCTATCACCTGTCGCTTTCCATCCACTTCAATCGCAACCTTGCCAAACTCCACAATGGGGAGGTCAAACTGTGAAGTCTGGTAGCCCTTAGGCAGATCAGGGTAGAAATAATTTTTACGGGCAAATTGATTGAAGGTGTTGATGGTGGAATCCGTGGCCAGTCCCATTTTGATTGAGTATTCAACAACCTTTTTATTTAATACCGGTAAAACCCCCGGCATCCCCAGACAGATCTCGCAGGTATGGGTGTTCGGAGGAGCTCCGAACTCAGTTGAACAACCACAGAATATTTTTGATTTTGTTTTTAACTGGGCGTGGATCTCCAGCCCGATTACGGTTTCAAACTCCATAATTCACTCGTATTTGTTTCAATGTATAATATTAATCTTTTTTTGCTTTATTTACCCATTCACGAATTTTTACTAACTCGTCACGCCACTCATCACCAACCCGAATCTTCAAAAAGAGTCGGAAAAGATCAAGAACGAGACGGGTTAACTCTTCAAAGAGAAAAATACGTTCGAGGATCATTCCTTCACGCTCTTCCGGATTGTTTTCATTTCCTGACTCTCCTCCGGTTTTCGGAAGTTTCACATTTCGAAACTCCATGAGCGCAGCAGCCATGGTAAAATTCCACTCATAATCATTATAGGTCAACTGAATTCGTGCCTGTTCCAATTTCTTCCCCATAACAAGTCCGGTGCGTGCTTCCTGAAGTTCAGTTTGCAATCCTCTGCAAATGAGACTCTCGTTGTTGTCTCCCTCGCCATATTCGAGGAGCATATGCTTTTCGAACACCACAACAATATCACCTTCACCCGGAAGTGCCACCACTCCACCCCGTTCTTCACTTTTCCACCAGAGCCAGGTCAGAAACTCCTGACCGATAAAACGCTTTTCCGCTATAAGATCAACTAAATCCATTTTTCCTTATCTCCCTGCCTATACAAAATAATCCGGTGTAATCCGGGCCAGACGCTCCACATCCTCTTCTTCAAGCAGATGCTCACCGCACACATAGGGGATCTGCTGCATCAGGGTGAGTCCGAAACTCTCCCTGAACAGATCTTCCAGCAGGGCCTGAGCTTTTCTGTTGGTTGAAAAAAAGATAAGAGTCGAGTTTTCCAGATTCCAGCACAAATCAAAAACCGATGGTACCGGCAGGGCTTTACGCATCAATTCATTCTGGATACGTTCCTTGATTTCCACTCGCATACTTCTGGATATCTTAGGTATCTGTTTTTCTTTTTTAATGCGCTCTTCTTCTTTCTGTACATATTTTTTCACTATAACAGAAGAAACCTTGCGTTCATCAAGCCGCATGGATAACGTTACAAAATCTCCTGCCGCATAGGACGCATAATCAAACTCAGTATCAAACATATTCAAGACGGATACCCAACCCAGGGAATCCTCCTCATATGTTTCATCAATATCTCTAAAGGCAAATGCTGCCACCTTGTCAGCAATAAAATCCCATATGTTTTCAGGTAGATCGCCTTCAACTCCAAAGCGGACGTAACTTGCTGTTCCTTTAATAAATCCCATTTATTTCTCCATTGGATCTTAAAATTGGTGCATCTACAAGATCATACCCTATTCCCGAATCATGGTACATATATTTTCTATTCAATGCTCATCTAGCGTCCTTACACCAGCTTGCCAATGCTTGCTTGACACACTTTCACTCTTTATGATATAAAAAGGTGTGTTTTTTTATTGACACAAGAAAAACAAAATTGTATATAACCTTGCTTCATGGGTCGTTAACTCAGTCGGTAGAGTATCTGCCTTTTAAGCAGAGAGTCGTGCGTTCGAGTCGCACACGACCCACCATAAATATTTATTGTATTTTGTCCCCATCGTCTAGTCAGGTCCAGGACACTGGGTTTTCATCCCAGCAACGCCGGTTCAAATCCGACTGGGGACGCCATACGGAAAAAGACACATAAGCAAATTTGCTTGTGTGTCTTTTTTTTGCCTTAGCTATACTACCTGTAACCTATCACCACAATCCTATATCTTTATACCCTGCACAATCAATTTTTAAAGCTATGAATAGGAGCAGGAATTCTGCCACCCCACGAGATAAACCGCCCTGATTTATTAGCATTTCTGACTTCCATAATAGGACTCTCACCAAACAGCCCGCCAAAACTCACAATATCCCCTACACCCTTACCAGGGACTGGTATGAGACGAACAGCAGTGGTTTTATTATTTACCATCCCAATAGCCATTTCATCCGCTATAATAGCTGAAATTGTCGCAGCATCAACATCACCAGGTATGGGCACCATATCCAAGCCGACAGAACATACACAGGTCATCGCTTCCAATTTTTCAATGGTCAACGCTCCCTTCCCCACCGCTTCTGCGAGCACCGCATCTTCCATCACAGGTATAAAAGCGCCACTTAAACCACCGACTGCCTTTGAAGCAAAAATTCCACCTTTTTTCACCGCATCATTTAAAAGAGCAACAATTGCGGTTGATCCAGGAGCACCCACATCATCCACCCCTAAAATCTGAAGAATTTCTCCCACCGAATCACCAATCTTTGGAGTAGGTGCAAGAGACAAGTCGACAACTCCAAACTCTACTCCCAGCTCTTTTGAAACCTGCCGGCCAATGAGTTCGCCACAACGAGTAACCCGAAAGGTAATTTGTTTAATTTCCTCTGCAATATCATCAAGTTTGAGATTTTCTCTTCCTTTTTTCCCGATTATTCTTTTAAGCGATTTTGCAATCACTCCAGGGCCTGAAACTCCTACATTTAAGACGACATCCGCCTCCTCAACTCCATGGATAGCTCCAGCCATAAAAGGATTGTCCCCCGGCTGATTACAAAACACCACAAATTTCGCAGCACCAAAGCCACCACTATCGGCAGTTTGAGCTGCAAGATCTTTAACCGTTCGTCCAACCATGGCAACCGCATCCATATTTATACCCTTATGGCTTGACCCGACATTTATTGAAGCACACAGTCTTTCCGTTACAGCCAGAGCCTCAGGGATTGACTTAATAAAGGCCAGATCACTTGCGGTAATTCCCTTTTCAACATGTGCTGCGTAACCACCTAAGATATCGACTCCCGCCTGTTGCGCTGCTTTATCAAGGCTTTTAGCGAGCATAACAAACTCATCACTGGTAAAGCCGGCACCAACAAATGCTGCAGGTGTTACAGAAATACGTTTATTTACCACCGGTATTCCGTATTTCATTGCCACCAGATTACATTTTTCTACAAAATTACCAGCATACGATGCAATTTTTTCTTCCACACATTTACAGGTCTCCTCTACATTCCCCCTGCGACAATCAAGTAGATTTATTCCCATGGTCACAGTTCGAACATCGAGATTTTCTTTTTGAACCATCTCAACAGTGGCCATTATTTGATCAGAACGAAACATACTACTCTCCTTAATCAGATTTTAAAATTTCGAGTTGTGTGCCCACTTCATTGGTGGCCATAAAAATGTCATTATGCTGGATAACCAGATTCAATTTTTCCTGATCCGCAAGAGAATTTAAATTATCCCGGAATGCTTCCATGGATGGCACACTGGTTAAATCAACCTGAAAGATCATTGTATATTTATCATCTTCCCGAGTAGTTGCCAAGTCCAACACGTTGATATTGTTACCATAAAAAAAGTCACCCATTGCTTTCACGAGGCCTTTTCTATTGTCTCCCTGCACAGTAACAATAAAGGTTTCTCTCGGTAACAGTTTTTTCTCAACTTCAAGCTTAACCTCCATTTCTTTTATATTTGCTTCAATTTTCGTTTCTGATTCTATATTGGAAAAACCAGAAAAAAGATCCGCTGGTGTAATATTTTTTTCGAATTCAGCTATTAATAACATTGTAAAATATCCACCGAGCACCGACTGATTTAAATCAGCTAAATCCCCACCCAGATCATAAATCACTGTTGCAATATCTGCTATAATCCCCGGCCTATCCTTTGACATAACAGAAATAACTAACTGCTTACCCATTGTTTGTCCCCTCTAAGATTTCTATTTCCCTCGTAAATCCAGCATTCTTTTTCCGAAAAACTGTCTGTCGTACCTGTTCTGATTTCTCTGGATAATCGATTAGATAATGTAATCCTCTGGATTCTTTACGTTGCATTGCCGACTGAATTATAAGCAGGGCAACCATTGATATGTTACGTAATTCCACCATATTAGGCGTCACTATATATTCACGGTAGTGGAGATCAATTTCAGCATAAATAAATTCCATTCGCTTTCTCGCAAGTGCTAACCGCTCCATGGATCGAACAATCCCAACATAGTTCCACATTACTCTTCTAATCGAATCCCAGTTATGATTAATTAAAATTTCCTCACTCAGTTTTCTCGCATTACCACTAATCCAGTCATCAACTGGCCCTCTTTTTTCCTCTTTCAACACAGGCCAAATCCTGGTGCAATACTTCGCAGCCCTATGTGCAAAAACTACCGCTTCGAGTAAACTATTACTCGCAAGTCTATTACCACCATGTAATCCCGTACAAGCTGTTTCTCCAAGGACTAATAATCCCGGAACTGTGCTTCTTCCAAATGTATCGGTTTTAACCCCACCGCACATATAATGCGCAGCCGGTACTACAGGAATTTTGTCCTTAGTTATATCTATACCTCTGGACAAGCATTTTTTATAAATTGTAGGAAACCTTTTTTTTAAATATTCCGGATCACGATGACTAATATCCAAATAGACACAGTCTTCACCGGTTTCTTTCAATTCCTTATCTATGGCTCTTGCCACTGTATCTCTGGTCGCAAGATCTTTACGCTCGTCATATTTTGCCATGAACGGGACACCATCAACTCCGACCAAGACACCACCTTCCCCTCTAACGGCCTCAGATATAAGGAAGTTTTTTTCTTGAGGATGATAAAGACATGTTGGGTGGAACTGAACAAATTCCATGTTTTGTACTGAGGCTCCCGCTCGGAATGCCATTGCAATACCATCTCCCGTCGCTATATTGGGATTCGTAGTATATAAATACACCTTCCCAACTCCTCCAGTACAAAGCACAGTCATTTTTGCTCGATAGGGCTTTACCTTGCCTCCATCCATCACATAAGCCCCGACGCACATCTTTCTGTCTTGGCTCTCCCAGCCCTCAATCTCGCCTTTAGCCAGCAACAAATCCACAACTACATGTTCTTCAAGCATGTGTATCCGGCTATGCTCTCGAACCTTTCCCAGCAATGCCCTTTCAATTTCTCTCCCAGTCAAATCATATGCATGAGCTACTCGCCTATGACTGTGTCCACCTTCACGCCCAAGAGAGTACCCCGAAGAATTCGCCTGATCTCTCACAAAATCCACACCATAGGCTACAAGCTCTGCGATTCGATCCGAACCGCCCTCAACTACCACCTCGACAACAGCCTCATCGCACAAACCTGCACCTGAAAGGATTGTATCTTCCATATGGGAAGTAATGCTATCATCCTTTCCAAGAACAGCTGCAATTCCACCTTGCGCCAAATTGGTTGCTGTATCCACATCCTTCTTTTTTGTCACCACAACCACTGTCCCCAGTTCTGCACACTTTAGTGCATAGGACAGCCCGGCAATTCCGCTACCAATAACAAGAAAATCACAATCCATATCATACCTCATGCAATGTTTCACGTGAAACATAGAAGACCTCACATATAAAAACTTTGTCTTTAACTTATCCTCGTGAAGGAATAAAGGCAAGAAAAGGCTTGTGTTTGGATCAAAAAAAAGAAATTTCCAGGAAAAGGAGGTGTCTGAGTCAAAAACATTGTGGTTACCGTTGAAATGGGATACAAAAGAGTGACAAAGAAATCAATGCAGTGTTTTTTTACCGAGAGATATCAATTGTGACCATTGGAAAAATAATTGCCATTGCCAACCAGAAAGGTGGTGTCGGCAAAACCACATCTGCTATAAATCTTTCTGCAGCCCTGGCTCGCAAGAAAAAAAAGGTGCTGTTGGTCGACTCTGATCCTCAGGGCAACTCGTCGTCCGGTGTTGGAGTGCGTCAAGGGGACTATAAATACCAACTCTACCACTGTTACACTCAGGAGATTCCAATTGAAGATGTCCTGATAGTGCCAAACAAGAAGGTGAAGTTGACAATAGTGCCCTCTGGTATTGACCTTGCGGCAGCCGAGATGGAACTCTTTCCCGTCAAACAGCGAGAGTATGTTCTCAAAAAAATGCTCGAAAATGTACGAAAAGACTTTGATTATATTGTTATTGATTGCCCTCCTTCCCTTGGTTTGCTCACAATAAACAGTCTAACTGCTGCCGATTCGGTGCTCATTCCTATGCAATGTGAGTATTTTGCCATGGAAGGCCTGGCCCAACTGATCAAAACGATCCGTTCTGTGAAAAAATCCCTCAACAAGAAGCTTTTTATAGAAGGGTTGCTCTTAACCATGTTTGACAAACGGAACCGGCTCACGTTCCAGGTTGAAAAGGAAATTAAGAAACATTTTGGTGATCAGGTTTTCAAGACGGTTATACCGCGAAATGTCAGATTGAGTGAATGTCCAAGTCATGGTCAATCAGTTATCGAATATGATGTCAAATCCACAGGTGCTCAGGCATACATCAAACTGGCAAGAGAATTTGTACGACGACAGAAATAAGGTGAAAAAATGGTAAAGATGAAAGGATTGGGCAGGGGAGTTGACCTCCTCTTTAATCAGGAGCAGGAAGAGGAAAAGTTTTTCTCCTGCGATATAGACAAAATAATTCCGAACCAATTCCAACCAAGGAAACATTTTGATAAAGAGAGTTTGCGGGAGTTAGCTGATTCAATACAAGAGAAAGGAATTATTCAGCCTCTTGTAGTCGTTTCAAACAGTGATGGAACGTATGGCTTGATTGCAGGTGAAAGACGTTTACGTGCATCACAGCTCATTAATCTTGAAAGCGTACCAGTGGTGACAAGAGAGATAAGTGGTGATGATGAATTGCTTGAACTGGCTCTTATTGAAAACGTACAGCGTCAGGATTTAAATCCCATTGAAGAGGCACATGCCTACGAAAAGTTGATCAAGATTTTCGCCTATACTCAGGAGCAGGCCGCCGAAAAAGTAGGAAAGAAAAGATCCACTGTGACAAATCGCTTGAGACTCCTCCAACTACCTGATTTTATACAAGATGATATCGCACAAAGGAGGCTCTCAGAAGGGCATGCTCGTGCTATTTTGCGACTGTCCGATGATCCTGCTGCGATGAAAACAGCTAGAGATCAGATTGTTAATAAAGGGATGTCGGTACGTCAGGCAGAAAAGCTTACTTCTCGTATGAAGCAAGAACAATCTGTTAACAGAAATACAAGCCAGAAACAATCCACAGCGATTCCAGAATCATTCTCTAATTCTCTTTTAAATAGAGTTACAAATAAATTGCATTCAAAAGTGCAACTCATTCAAAATGGAAGCCGTGGAAAGTTGGAAATCGAATATTACTCACTGGACGATCTTGAGCGCGTAATAGAACTAATTGCAGGTGAAGATACCTGAAAATGAGAGAATAGAATGGCACTTTTACAATTGACGAGGTGCTCATATAGCAGATCAAGCGAGATGATAAAAAGGGTAGAAACTATGCATGAAGCAATGTTTTATCAGTCCGGTAAGGAAGGTGAGGTAATTTGTAGACTGTGCAACCATTATTGCCATATTAAGGTGGGAAAGCGTGGTATCTGTGGGGTACGGGAAAACCAGGCTGGAAAACTGTACAGTTTGGTATACGGTCGTCTGGTGGTCGAAAATGTTGATCCCATTGAAAAAAAACCTCTTTTTCAATTTCTGCCCGGAAGCCGTTCCTATTCCATCTCCACAGTGGGATGTAACTTTCACTGTCTACACTGCCAGAACTACAATATTTCCCAATATCCTCACCAGTACAGCGGAGACATAAACGGCAGAGAACGTACACCGGAATCAGTGGTTGAGGATGCGGTGCAGGCAGATTGCGCAAGCATCAGCTACACCTATGTGGAACCAACAGTTTTCTATGAATTTGCCCACTCCTGTGCAAAACTCGCCCATGACCGGCAGCTAAAAAATATCTTTGTTAGCAACGGTTATATGGCTCCAGATGTTACCCGTCACCTGTCTTCAGTACTTGACGGCATTAATATTGATATCAAAGCATTTACGGATGATTTCTACAAGAAGGTGTGCAAGGCCAGACTCCAGCCGGTACTTGACAATGTTCGGCTCATGCATGAGCTTGGAGTGTGGGTTGAAGTGACCACACTGCTCATTCCCGGCCTCAATGACTCACCTGATGAACTGCTTGATATCGCAAAGTTTATAAAGGAAATCGATCCGGGGATTCCCTGGCATGTGACCGCCTTTTATCCCACTTACAAAATGGTGGATCGGAATCCCACCCCGGTGGCTACTCTTCGCAGAGCCAGAGATATCGGTCTTGAAGAGGGCTTACATTTTGTCTATGAAGGGAATATTCAAGGAGAAGGTGGTGAAAATACCTACTGTCCATCCTGCGGAACGGAACTGATCAGTAGGTTTGGTTTCAAGATCCGAAAAAACAGAGTGGTCAATGGCTGCTGCTGCGATTGTGGGGAAAAGATTGCAGGCGTCTGGAAATAAAGCCACCCTTAAACGAAAAAAAGCATCGTTCATGTATAGGAAAATCAAAGTTTCTGTGGGAGTTGTTCCTATGTTGCTTGCTGAAAACCGCATACCGAATACCTTCTGCCCGCAGGGCATCATGTTCCCTTACCCAAGATGCTCTCACGTTGTTGCCACAAAATCAGGAATCGTAAAGGGGCGTCAAAGATGGAAATGCAAGGATTGTGGGTATAATTATACAGTCGCCAATCGTGGTGCCCCTAAGGAACAAAAACGCCAAGCACTTGTGTTGTACCTTGAAGGTTTAAACTACTCGATCAATAGGAAGAGTACTAAAAGTCAGTCATGTATCCGTCTATAACTGGATAAGAGAGTTCGGGGAAAAGTTAGATGAGATCAGGAGTGATTCAGCAATTAAAGTCATCGAGATTGACGAGATGCACAGCTATGTTGGGCAGAAAAAAATTATTGCTGGATTTGGATTGTTGTTGATCGAAGTAGGCGAAAATTCATCGGTTGTGTTACTGGCAAGCGAGATACAAAACCAGGAATCTTCTATGAGGTAGCAACCATTACTTGCTCGATCCAGCGAGGAGCCAGTTTCAATATTACGCATCCATTTAAGTTCACAAGCAAACCTGTTCGTATAGCAAACAGGTTTGCCCGTGTCGTGTCAATGATAAGGAACGGGAGCTAAATAACTTGAACATATTACGCCGCAATTTTTTCGTCACCTGTACCTGGAAAAACTTTGCATACTACCAGTATGTAACGTTTTTTTCAGGTGCAGGTGGCGGAACAAAGGGCAAGTAAGATGTTCAAGTTATTTAGTGTACGTTCCTAAACACCTTTTTCAATATGAATCACACTTTGAACCGACCAACCATGCCAGTCAATTTCTCTGCCAGTTCACTCAACTCCTTGGCACTCGCATTTACTTTTGTGCTGCTGGCATTAATTTCACTGGAAGATTGCCCGACTTCTGCAATATCAGCAGCCACTTCTCCGGTTGCAGATGAGGCTTGAGCTACATTTTCATTTACTTCCTGGATACCTTGAGAGGCCTGAGAGACATTCTCTGCTATTTCCTGAGTGGCATTTTTTTGTTCTTCAACAGTCACTGCAACTGCAGCGACCATTTCGCTGACTTCACTGATTACGCCTGTAATCTTGGTGATTTCTGTTACAGAATTTCCGGTTGCAGCCTGAATTTTAGAAATTTTATCTTTAATTTCAGCAGTGGCTTTTGATGTCTGCTTGGCAAGATCTTTGATTTCGTTAGCAACAACGGCAAATCCCTTACCAGCCTCTCCAGCACGTGCAGCTTCAATTGTTGCATTAAGTGCAAGCAGGTTTGTTTGTTCTGAGATTTCCGTGATTGTTTCCGTTACTTTACCCACCTCCTTGGCAGCAGCACCAAGCTCATTAATTTGATTGGAAGCATCCTGAGATTGAGTAACGGCCGTCGTAGTTATAGATTGAGTCTTTTCAGTGTTTGCAGCAATTTCTACGATTGTGGTACTCATTTCTTCAGCTGCCGCAGCGACCATGTTGACATTGACAGAGGTTTCCTCTGAGGCAGCGGCGACAGAGTCCATATTCACACTCATCTCTTCAGCTGCTGCTGCAACAGCATTCGCTTTGCCGGTTGTCTGTGCAGAATTAGCAGACATCTGGTTGGATATTGCTGAAAGTTCAGTTGAAGCAGAAGACAGTGTTTGTATACCGCTGGAAATATCCTGAAACATTACACGAAGATTAGCACCCATTTCATTTAATGCTTTTGCCAGCAGACCGATTTCATCTTTTTGCTGAATATCTAACTGTTTTGTCAAATCGCCACCTGAAATGATTTTGGCAAAATCCACTGTCTGGGTTAATGGCTTTGCTATCTTAGAGGCGATCACAAGAGCACACAAAATAATAAGAATGATTGCGACAATCGCTATAATAAAAATACTCCGAACCATCTCTTGTATAGGTTTCTTGACCTCTGCTTTATCAATTTTAGCAATGAGTGCCCAAGTAGTATCTCCTACGTGTACAGAAGTATATGCTGTAAGAACCGGAATGCCATTATAGTCGACAATTATTTCCGCTCCGATATTCCCTTTTAAGCCTTCCCGACTTGCCTTAGTATCAACACCGTTATCAGCGACACTTCCTGCAAAAGACGATTTAACTGAACGGCTTTGCGGGTCAAGAAATGAATCGGAGCGCATCAGTTTATCTTGACCGACCAGGTATGTTTCTCCGGTTTCCCCCATGCCTTCCCGTTGCTGCATGATCTCATTGATTGCCTCTATAGAAAGCTGCAAGGCAACAACACTCGTTACGATTCCGTTAGTATCAAAAACAGGGTAACCGATAAATGCAGCTGGTTCGTTGTTGCTTGGTGCATAAGGTGCAAAATCTTGAAACACTGCTTTCTTTGTTTCTACGACGCGTTGCCACACCTTAGCCAAGCCACTGTTCCTGTATGGTCCAACACTAAGGTTTGTGCCAAGATCGGCTTCTTTAGCTGCTGTATACATTACGTGGCCATATTTAGCACTAATGATGAAAACATCATAATAACCGTAGTCATTCATATAAACAGCTAAACCCCCTCCCTTTCCTTTCCATATCTGTTTGTATTCTGGTGTAGACACATCATAGGGTGCATCTGCCTGAATATCATAATCATCAAGGTATTTTTCAAAGTAGTATATTAACATGTGCGTTTCAGCACTCTTTGACAAAATTTCGATATCTTGCATACGTTCATGAAAGAAGTTTTCAACCTGATGCTTTTTTACACAACGTGATGATTCCAGTTGGTTGAATGATTTTAGCATAAGTGCCTCTGTCGCTTTCTGACTTGCACACCAGCCAACAACAACTAGGGGAATGATACCTGTTAATAAAAAAAAGAAAATCAATTTGGGTTTCATTTTAATGTCATTTAGCTTTAGCATATTTTCGTTCCTATGGTTTGATGAGTAATTGCCTGCATAAATATAAACACTGTAAAAAGCCTATCACACGAATGTGCAGGAACCAAATTTTTTTTACTCAGCATGCATTATTTCTTTTAAACGATCCGTTGGAAATCTTTTCTCCATACTGGTTCGGGTATCTGTTCGCCTGCCAGACAATTGTATTCCTCAATAGTACAGTAAAAAAATATATTCATTCCGTGGAGAAACAGGCGAACAACCTTCTGCAATGTCCATAGCTGAAAAACCTGTTTATTGAAAATACTACAACAAAGTGGTATTTTACAATCTCATGCAATGGAATCCGTAACCGGATGTATGGATACTACGAAATGTACGCTAGGTAACTAGCTGAAAAGATTCATTAAAGTCAAGTGAGGAATGTAACGATATGAGTGACGATGAAAATGCCTTTGGGATAAGTATCACGCTGTTATTGCCTGCCGGGAGGTTGCCGCTGGATATGATGCAGGCTGCCCATAATCTTGCGGAACAATACGGCTTTGGAATTTACCTTTCCTTAACTCAAAACATGAGGCTTATCAATGTTCCGGAGTCTGCTGTTAGCCATGTAAAAGAAACACTTGCAGCGCTTGGAGCAAATTTCAAAGGGCCGGGGAAATTTCCCCTGCCACGAATCTGTGTAGGAAAGCCCCACTGTAATCTGGGTCTGGTGGACACCGAAGAGTTAAGCCGAAAAATTCTTGAACGATTCGGTGGTCGGGAAAAGACCAAGGCAAAATTTAAAATATCCCTTGCTGCCTGTCCCATTGGTTGTGCCGGGACAAAACTCACTGATATTTCAGTCATGGCATCCCGAGCCGGGTATAATGTCTACGTTGGTGGAAAAGGTGGCCCAATACCGCAGATTGCCATGCGGATCAAAGCAAAAGTGACGGAAGAGGAAGTTTTGGATACCATTGAGACACTGGTTGATTTCCATGATCTGAAAACAAAGTCAAAGAAACGTATGGTCAAGCTTTTAAAAGAGCCTGATTTTCCATTCGCTGCGGTTTAGGAACGTACCTACCTTTACTAACCGTGTTGCCACCATAGAAAAAATGATTCCAGCATTCCAGACAGAGCCGGATCGTCGGGTGGCTGTCTTTTGGAATAGACAGTGTGGTAATCCGGTCATCCCCCCTAGTCTTGGTTTGACAGGAATTCAGGAGTAAGGTACTGAAAGATCCACCAGCAAACCTGATATTTGTTGATGTGGATGATAGAGGTGTTCTTTTTGATATAGATACTCTCCTGAAGACTTTGAACAGTTTTAAAAATTCTGATTTCCCCCCCCCGGACTCTCCAGTAGTGCCTTCTTGATCAATTCATAACCTTTCTGTAACAGTAATCTAATTTTTTTATGTTCTAAGCAAGCCTAGACGAAATCGGTTGAAGGGTATTCGTGGTAGAGGCACTCTTGAGAAAGAAAAACCGCCTATATTTGGTATGGTTGAGAGAGATGGGTTTCTGTGGGAGTTGTTCCTATGTTGCTTGTCGAAAACCGCATATCGAATACCTTCTGCCCGCAGGGCATCATGTTCCAAGAGGAGGGACATGATGAGCCAAAATATATACGGAGGTTTGAATTAATGATAAGTTGCAACGTTTTTTTAAGTACAGGTGGCGGAACCAAGGGCAAGTAGGTAAGCGCAGACTTCGAAAGGATTTGGTGAAGGTACTTATATCCCTCAAGGGGGTACTGAAAAGAGTACCGGCTTACCGTTCATCATCTAATACCGGTGTCAGTGTACGTTTCTTAAGGAGGTTTGATATGAAAAAAACATTAGCGATAGCGATTTTTTTGGGGATGATGAGTACTTATTCCATTGTTTCCGCTCAGGAGCCTGCTGTGGTGGTACCACCTGTTGTTGAATGGGCAACGAAAAAGGTGAGTGAGGAAATCAGCGAAATTGCCCACACAGGAGGAAATGCTACGGCAGATTCTTCCAAAACAGCCTTGAAACTTTTAGATGCCCAATTGGTAGGGCGAGCTGTGATACCAGCAGATACTTTTGTTGATGGCCCTACAAGTGGTCAACATATTGGTTCCAATTCTTTTTCTGGCAGGGTTGCTCCCTTTAAAGACAAGCAACCTGTTCAGGGAATATCAGCTATTTTATATCAGAAAGATGGCTCTTTTTTAGCAATGTCGGACAATGGTTTTGGTACAAAAGAAAATTCGCCGGATTATATTTTGGCTGTTTATACAATCCGACCGGATTTTATAAAAGGTGTAGTTGAAATTGAACATTATTTTAGGCTTAAAGATCCTAACGGGTTCATTAATTTTTCTATTCAAAACAAGAACACAACGGAGCGTTACTTAACTGGTGCAGATTTTGATATAGAATCATTTCAATTAGCACCAGATGGTACTTTTTGGTTTGGAGATGAGTTTGGACCATTTCTATTTCAGACAGATGCGCAAGGAGTAGTACTGGGAGCACCAGTGTCGTTGCCGGGGGTTAAATCTCCACAAAACCCATTTATAGAAAATGAAAAAGATGCGACTCTTCCACGTAGTGGCGGTTTTGAAGGTATGGCATTGAGTTCGGACATGAAAAAGCTTTATCCAATGCTTGAAAAAGCTTTGATGGGTGTCGCAGATTCAAAACAGCGTATTATATATGAATTTGATTTGAATACAGAGCAGTATACCGGTGAAAAGTTTTATTATCAGATGGAGAGCGCTGAAAATGCTATTGGTGAACTCGTTGCTATTGATGATGAGAATTTTTTAGTGATAGAACGTGACGGCAAGCAAGGGGAAGACGCTGAGCTGAAAAAATTATATAAAATCAACATCAGAAATGTAGATGAAAATGGGTACGTATTTAAAGAAGAAATTGCGGACTTGATGAAAATTGCAGATCCTCACAGTATTTCATTTCCTGGCCAGACAGGAGATATTGGCTTGGGGGAAGTCTTTAGTTTTCCTTTCGTGACTATTGAAGCAGTGGCTATTATTGCGCCAGATATATTGGTGCTTACTAACGACAATAATTATCCGTTTAGTATTGGGCGTAATCCAAATCGACCTGATGATAATGAGATAATTAAAATTCGTTTACAAAAACCTTTAATGTAATGTTCTATAATTACCATCAAATGCAGTACAAATTTAAAATCAATTTTGGAGGCAAATAATTATGGTCACTACAGTGACTGAACAAGAAAAAGAGCTCCCTTCATCCACGAGTAGTTCTAATGTGCTACAGTGGTTCTATGTAGCCATGCTGGTGTATTTATTGTTAGTTGCCGTTTCATTGATCGGCGGTGGCTTTAAGATTGCAGCGGGTGATCAGGCGAAAGAACTGTTTGCATTCGCTAGTAATCCTATTACTGCGCTAGTTGTTGGCGTCGTTGCTACTGCGTTGATCCAGTCATCTAGCACAGTGACTGCAATTATCGTTGGGTTAGTGGCTGGTGGGTTGCCAGTGTCCATAGCGATACCCATGGTAATGGGGGCTAATATTGGAACAACAATTACCAACACAATTGTCAGTTTGGGGCATGTAAAAAAAGAGGACGAGTTCAGACGGGCTTTTGCGGCAGCAACGATTCATGACTTTTTCAATGTCATCAGTGTAATCATATTTCTGCCATTGGAAATCGCTTTTGGCTTTTTGGAGAAAATTGGTGCCTTTTTAGCAGAATTCATGGTAGGCGGTGATGCCATGTCGACAAAGGGATTTAACTTTATTAAACCATTAGTTAAACCTCCGGTAACATTTCTTCAGGATAATGTATTTGGCTTGCTACCTGATACGGTTAGCGGAATCATGATGATAGTGCTAGGCATTACCATGATCCTTCTTGTAATTACTATGATTGGCAAGTTACTAAAAGTGCTCATGGTTGGTAGGGCGAGAAAGATTATGCATACTGCGGTAGGTCGTGGACCAATCTCTGGTATGGCTTCTGGTACGTTGATCACTACGTTAGTTCAGTCTTCGTCTACAACGACGAGCTTGATCGTACCTTTGGCCGGTACTGGTGTTTTTACACTTCGCCAAGTGTACCCTTTTACTCTGGGTGCCAACATTGGAACCTGTATCACAGCTCTGCTTGCAGCAACTGCAATTACTGGGCCTAATGCCATTTTTGCATTACAAATTGCCTTGATTCACTTCATGTATAACCTGATCGGCGTAATAGTTATCTATGGTATACCTTTTTTAAGGGAAATCCCGATATTGGCGGCTGAGAAGTTAGCGGATGCAACAGTGAAAAACAAGTTATATGCAGTTGCGTATGTTGGCTCAGTATTTTTTGTAGCACCCGGAATTTTAATCGGATTGAGTCAGCATTTCGGCTGGTAATACGTTAGAAATAAAGGAGAATAAAATATGATTTCAACAATCTCAAATAAAGATGAATTAAGCAATCGAATCTCCGATCTTGAAGATTCCTTAAAGCAGTTAAAAACACAACTGCACCATTTAGAAGAAGGTGAGCAGCATGAGGCAATAGATAACCTGGAAATATATTTGGAGCAAATCGACCATAAATACGACAATCTGCGTAGTTTCTGGGGAGTTGCTGTTAATGAATTTCGAGAGCTGTTTGGAAAGTCTAAAAATGATGGTACATCTGAGCAGGGTGGTAAAGATGAAAATTAAAAAGGCTGTTGGTATAAGCGCATTACTATTAGTTTTAAATTGCTCTTTCTCAATTGCAGGTGAGGAGAAGATTATACCTTTAAGTGATGTACCGGAAAACCTGCTGTCTGAAGCTAAAAAATTACTGCCCACTGCGACTTTTAATACTGCCAATACTGAAAAAGAAGATGATGGAACGTTGGTATACGAAATCCAGGGGACACTAGGAGATGGGCGGAAGGTAGAGGTCGATGTGCTCGAAAATGGAGATATACAAGAGTTTGAAGTCGTGTATAGCCTGGATCTGGTTCCCAGAGCTGTTATTAAAGCGATAGAAAAAAAGATGCCTGGTTTTACTCCGAGTTTTATTGAAGCTAGCCATTCGGCTAGTAAGAAGGTTGTGGGCTATGAATTTGTGGGTGAGCTAGGCGGCAAAAAATTGGATATTGATGTCTCGGCCGATGGTCGCAGAATTGAGATTGCAGATCAATAATCCCCAAGACAGACTTCTACAAAAAAGCTAACTACAATGTTTAAAATATCCAAGACTTGAGGACACAATACCAATTTAAGCGCAGAAAATCTGCACAACGGTATTGTGTCCCCATATTTCTAACCGTTGGCACCATAGAAAAAATGATTAGGGTATTCCAGAAAGAGTCCAATTCTGATTGACACCACCAAACTCTTCCCTCAATCCTCCTGCAAAACGTATTCGCACTCCCCTTTCAAAACAAAATTTCCTCATAAAGTTCACTGCAATCAATTCTTTGCTTAATGCGGAATTTGCAAAAGAATGGTATTAAAGAGGCTGCATATTTTAACCTGACGACACAATCACATACAGTAATACATGTCAAAATATATCATTGATATCGACACTGGCAGAACCTATACCGACGCAGTACTCTTGGAAAATGCAAACCAAACTTAGGCCGCTCATGCAGGACTTCAGCATGACCGAAGACATAATCCGAAAAGTTGCTGATCGTTTGGGAACGACGGTGGACTTTCCGGAATATTGTGAAATAGGCAATAGCGCAGGAGCAGCTCTGTTGGGAAGGAAATAAAGCGACACATGGAAACACTCCAGGACATAATGACCGCACCGGTTCTCACAGTAACACCGGACGACTCCGTAAGCCATGCCCTTGGAATCATGGAGCAGGAAAGACTAAGCGCTCTGATCGTTGCCCAAAAGAGAAAACCCTTAGGAATATTCACCGAACGGGCACTCATTCAAATACGTGCAGGCGGAACAATCGACTACTCATGGCCGATGCATAAGGTAATGAGCAGCCCTCCTTTAACCGCTTCCGTTGACATGGATTACCGGGAGGCATATCAGCTTCTGCTCCAACATCGCTTTCGCCATCTGGTTGTCACCGATCATGAGGGGCTGCTTATGGGTATTATCACCGGCACAGATTTCCTCTCCCACTTAGGCCTTGAATATTTTATGGAGTTTAAGAGTGTGGGCCAGGTGATGAGCCGGGATGTTGTTACGCTTAATTCCTCCCTTTCCGTTTATGCAGCGCTGAAACTCATGAATGATCGCCGTATCAGTTCACTGGTAATGGAAGATAATGGTTACCCACGAGGCATTATTACTGAGCGGGATCTCCTTCGTCTTATCCATTCAAAGAAAAACTTAAAGAATATCATCCTTCAGGACGTTATGAGCACACCGGTACAGACAGTTTGTGCTGATGTATCCAGCCATGAGGCAGCAAAAACTCTTACAAAAAACAAACTTCGGCGTCTGGTTGTCACAAACAGCAGTGGTCATTGTGTCGGTATCATCACGGAAACCGACATGGTCAAAGGCTTGCGGACCAGTTATACCGATCACCTCAAAGGTGTTATCCAGCAAAAAGACCAGCAACTGGAACAGGTCAAACAGCAGATAGAGGAAGCAGCCATTCTCGACAGTATGCTGCAATCCACAGGAGACATTGCTATCTCCATTATGGATACTGAATTAACTGTTCTTATTCACAATCAGGCAGCAGAAAAGCTCTATGATTGCTCAAGTGAAAATGTCATAGGTGAAAATGCGGCCATTTTATATGAAAACGATGGAAACCTTGCGCAATTTAAAAAAGCTGTGGCAAAGGCCGATAAAAACGGACGACATGAGTTCGTTATGCAGCAGCAGACAAACAAAACCCTGCGCTACCTTGCAACAACTGTCTTTTGTATTCGCAACAGTGACAATCAAAAGACAGGATTTGGGCTGATTTCTCAGAATATAACCGAACAAAAAATGGCACTCCTTGAGATTGAGCAGAAAAAAAAGGAAGCAGAAGATACCAATATTGCCCTCAAGGTTATGCTGGATCAACACACCCGAACAAAGGAGAGCGTGGAAGAACAAATCTCCATCAAACTACAGGAACTGGTTACCCCCTATCTCGATCTACTCAGACAATCTTCTGTCACTGAAAAACAGGATGAAACCATACGCATTATTGCAGCACATATTGACTCCATCACCCATCAATTTTCACCAAAAGCCAGAAAAATCATGCTGAAACTCTCACCCCGGGAAAGCATGATCACCGACCTTGTACGGCAGGGAAAAACAAGCAAAGACATCGCAGATATGCTTCATATTGGTTTGCGTACTGTTGAAACCTATCGTAATAATCTTCGTAAAAAATTGGGTATCAATAAGAAAAAAATAAGTCTTCGAACCTATCTGATGACCAACTTTACATCCCGGTAGAGCTAATACTGGCGAAGAGATATCAGCAAACTATTAACAAGCTCTTGTAACCCTATGTTTTTTTTGTCGTGACATGATGTTTAAGGAACGGAACTGCACATATTTGTAGGACAAAATAAGGAGATATCTCGTGCATAAAACAGTTACAAAAGTCACTAACCGAATCATCGAACGGAGCAAATCACATCGTCAACGTTACCTGCAAAGGGTGGAGGAGGCAAAGGGCGATGGTGTTTTTCGTAATAAACTTCCCTGTTCCAACCTGGCTCATGATCTTGCTGGATGCGTCGGTACTTGTCGTACTGCGCTTCTTGATGATGACATCCCTAATATTGCTATAATATCAGCCTATAATGATATGGTGTCAGCGCATCAGCCCTATGGCGAATATCCTGCAATCATTAAGAAATCTGTTGCAAAAGCCGGAGGCAATGCTCAATTTGCCGGTGGTGTTCCTGCCATGTGCGACGGGGTCACCCAAGGAGAGGCGGGAATGGATATGAGCCTGATGAGCCGTGATGTGATTGCCATGTCCACGGTAATCGGACTCTCCCATAATGTATTTGACGGTGCCATCCTGCTCGGTGTGTGTGATAAAATTTTACCGGGACTCCTTATGGGTGGTTTGCAGTTTGGCCATCTCCCCATGATTCTTATTCCGGCAGGGCCCATGACTTCCGGCATTACCAATAAAGATAAGAATAAGGTTCGGGAAGCCTTTGCCCAAGGTGAAGTTGCTCGCAACGAATTACTGGTTTCGGAGCTCAAGGCTTATCACAGTCCCGGAACCTGCACCTTTTACGGAACAGCAAACTCAAATCAGCTTATGGCTGAAATGCTGGGAATACACCTGCCAGGCAGCTCATTTGTCAATGCCGGTACCAAATTGCGTGATGCACTTACCAGATCTGCTGCCGAACAAATCACATCACTTACTCATCTTGGCATGAACTACACACCCCTTGCCCAGGTTATCAGTGAAGAAGCAATCGTCAACGCCATTATCGGTCTTATGGCCACAGGCGGCTCAACCAATGAAACCATGCACTTGGTTGCCATTGCCCGTGCGGCCGGAATACGTATTGACTGGAATGATTTTGCAGAACTTTCAGATATAACACCCCTTCTTGTGCGTATCTATCCAAACGGTTCAGGTGATATTAATTCTTTTCAGCAGGCCGGGGGAATGGCCCTTCTTATTAAAGAATTACTGGAAGGAGAACTTATCCATGAAGATGTGCAAACCGTGGCAGGAAAAGGATTTGCAAGATATACAGAGGCTCCTGTACTTGAAAATGACAAAGCGGTTTGGAAGAGTGGCCCTAAGCAGGCAGGAGATCCAACAATCATTTCAACAGTAACTGACCCCTTTGAAACAATGGGCGGTATTAAAGTACTGTCCGGCAATCTTGGCCGGGCAATCATGAAAATCTCGGCCCTTGCCGATGGGGAGAAGACCTTTGTTGAGGCACCTGCCATGGTTTTTAACAGTCAGCAGGAACTCGAAGATGCCTTCAATGCGGATAAATTAAACAGGGATATGGTGGCAGTTGTTCGATTTCAGGGCCCTCGCTCCAATGGTATGCCAGAACTACATAAATTGATTACCTATCTTTCCATCACCATGGATCGAGGTCATAAAGTTGGCCTTGTTACAGATGGCAGGCTTTCAGGAGCTTCCGGCAAAGTTCCCTTTGCCATTCACTGTACTCCGGAGGCTGTTAACGGAGGTTTACTTGCAAAGGTGCAGGATTTGGATATAATACTTATGGATGCTCATAACAGTATTTTAGAATTGAAAGTACCTGAACAGGAACTTGAGCAGCGTAATCCTTATGAGTACGATCCCAATTCCAGCCGTTCTGGACTGGGCAGACAGATTTTTGCTCCACTACGAAAGGATCTGCTCGGTGCCGAAGAAGGGGCAAGTTCCATCTTTGCCTATACAGATGAAAACTAAGTCTTTAACCGAACACCGAATACCAAACACCTAAAACCGAGTATTTTTATGTCAAACACAAAAAACTGGAAACTAGCTGCCTTGGATGTCCTCAACGCAGGCCCCGTGGTGCCGGTGCTTGTCATTAACACTATTGACCATGCCGTGCCCCTTGCAAAAGCACTTGTTGCGGGCGGGGTTAACGTATTGGAAGTTACTCTTCGTACTCCGGTGGCCATTGAGGCTATCAGAAGGATCGCCAAAGAAGTCCCCGGTGCCGTTGTCGGTGCCGGAACCGTGGCCACCGAAGCCGATCTAAACGCAGTAACGGAAGCCGGAGGTGTTTTTGCCATCAGTCCGGGACTTACCCCAACCCTTCTCAAGGCTGCCATCAACGGCTCCATAGCGCTCATCCCCGGTATCTCAACTGCTTCTGAGTTGATGCTTGGTATGGAGTACGGATTACGGGAGTTCAAGTTCTTTCCGGCAGAAGCTGCAGGTGGCAGCAAAATGCTAAAAGCCCTTGGCGGTCCTTTTCCACAGGCAACTTTCTGTCCCACCGGCGGCATCTCACCGGATAATTATAAAGACTACTTAAGTCTGAAAAATGTAGCCTGTGTTGGCGGTTCATGGCTTGCACCAACGGATGCCCTGGAACAGGGGGATTACCAAAAAATTACCAACCTTGCCCGAGCAGCCATCGCATAACACAAAAACACTTCCCCCTATTACGTTAATCACATTACCGGGTAGAGAATCACCTGAGCTTCCAGCGGAAGTCTTATTTTCAGATATAGAGTTGCGAATTCTAACCGAGTTCGGTGCTGCTTATGGGTAACAGGCAGTACTAGGGGTTTTTTTTAAGAGGAGAAGAAATGTCAGAAAAGGATCGTAGGATACACGAACGTTTTTCCATGCGGATTGAGGCTAAGATGACTGCAGAAACGCTGTCTGGTAAAACGCCGATGATGGAATTTCTAACAGCGAATGTCAGTGCTGGAGGTGCCTTTATTGAAACGGATCACCCGCTACCACTGGTAAGTAAGGTTCGTCTGGAGTTTCTGCTTTCTTTAGAAGATCTACAGAAGTTGAAATTTATTGTATCCCTCAAAACGCTGAAGGAATGGAAAGGAAAACGTGTGTGGATCAGTGCCACAGGAATCGTGACCAGAAATGAACCGGGTGGTATGGGAATTATGTTTGGTGAAAATTATCAGATTAGCCCCATGGGTACCCGGAAAAATAACGAGAATGATTAAGAGGGATCAGTAAAGTGCAGGGCTACCCATTCTTTCTGCTGCTTTTTCTCTACAAATGGAAAGCCGCAGTCTGTAAATACACGGATTATATTTTTTTCCTGCTCACCGTGCAGGATGCCTGATAGAATAAGATCTCCTCCTTGAGTCAAAAGATTTTTGAAAGCAACAGTCATTGTGATGAGCACATCATGGATGATATTGGCAACAATGAGATCAAACCGTTCATCTATCTGCCGAAGCGGATCAAGCGACACCTCCATTACAGAATCCAGCTTGTTCAATGTAACGTTTTCAGTAGCAATGCGCACTGCTTCGGGATCATTGTCAATTCCAGGGACTCGCGAGGCTCCAAAAAGTGCTGCACCCATTCCAGGAATAGCGGTTCCGGTTCCCACGTCAAGGATGCGTTGCTCTTTGTTTGCGGCAAGCATTATTGTCCTGATAAAGTCCAGACTGAGGCTTGTGGAGGCATGGTGACCGGTTCCAAATGCCATTCCGGGATCCATAACAATTACCTGTTCGTTGGTTTTTACAGTGTATTCCTCCCATGTGGGTACAATCACCAGCCCTTCGCTAATTGTAAAGGGTTTGAAATGGACTTTCCAGTTGCTTGACCAATCCTGATCTTCTATTTGTTCCCATGAAATTCGTGCTTCTTCAACTTGAAATATTGCTGCAAGTTCTTTAAGGTGGGCTTCAAGTTTACCCCGTAGTTGCTGCTGTTTAATTATGCTTGGATTCTTTTCTTTTAGATATGCATTGAGGCAAAGAGCCGGCTCGCTTATATCAACAGATTGTTCAACACTTGCTCCCATCACCCCAACAAGATAGTCTGTGAGGGCAGCTTCGAGAGAGGGATCTATGTCAATAGAGGCTTTTAACCAAAAGCTACGGCTTGTGTTCTGTTTCACGGTCTCATCAATTTTGCTTATGTGAAGCATAAGTATAAATAATATTTCTTGACATGGTGCCACATCCTGTTATTTTTATTCTAACTTAAAGCACTTGAATTCTGACAAATGAAACACTCTATGGAACATACTATACATTTTTTGCCCGACAACGTCCACGTCACTGTTGAAGACGGAGAAAATCTTCTCACTGCGGCAGCATCTGCTGGAGTATATGTTCACGCTTTCTGCGGTGGTGATGGTGTTTGCGGAAAATGTAAAGTCATCATAGAAGAAGGAGAGGTGGAAGCTGACAGTGCAGCTTCCCTGAAACAGGATGAATATAACAAAGGGGTGCGTCTGGCATGTAAGGCGAAAGTTGTGTCCGATATCACTGTGCGCATTCCTGACATGGTAAAAGCTGATGGAAAGGCCTTAAAACGAACACCTAAAACCACCAGAGCCATTTCACCACGATCCCTTGAATCGCTTATTGGAACATGGGATGTGAATCCACCTGTTCGCAAGGTTTTCCTGAAAATTCCTCCTCCGACCCTTGGAGATAATATTTCCGACATGCAGCGTTTAATGCGTGCTCTGAAAAAAAAGAATCCGGAAAGTCTTGAACCCGGTTATGATCACCCCGAACTCATCCATGAGCTTTCACTGGAACTACGTGAGGCAGACTGGGAAGTGACTGTTATCCTGCTCCACGGAAAAGGACAAACAGAGCCTGAAAGGATAATTGCTGTGGAATCGGGTGATACCACAGACCGTCTTTATGGTCTTGCGGTGGATATCGGTACCACTACCTGTGGCGGGGTTTTAATTGATTTGAACAGTGGTGAAATTATAGCGGAGGGAGCCGGCTATAATTCGCAGATCGGTTATGGCGAAGATGTTATTTCCCGTATGATCTATTCACAGCGTCCTGGCGGTCTTAAAGGGTTACAGGAAAAGGTGATTTACACCATTAATAATATCATTGAAGAGGTGTGCAGGAAAGTTATCATCAGCCCCAGTGACATCAGTTACATCATGACCGCTGGAAATACAGTTATGGCTCATTTAATGCTGGCCATTAATCCAAAATATTTACGGGAAGCGCCCTATGTACCAAGTGTGAGTCAGTTTCCACTGACCAAGGCTGCGGGTTTGGGTATTATGGCTCACCCCTCTGTAAGAATGTTTCTCTATCCTTGTATCTCTTCTTTTGTGGGTGGTGATATCGTGGCTGGTGTTCATGCCTGTCAGATGCAGAAAAGTGAAGAGGTTTCACTCTTTATCGATATTGGTACCAATGGCGAAATTGTCGTTGGGAATCAGGACTGGATGGTTTGTGCAGCGTGCTCTGCAGGTCCTGCTTTTGAAGGTGGCGGGATCAAATATGGAATGCGGGCAAGTCGGGGAGCCATTGAGAATTTTCAAATCCATCCGGAAACCTATGATCCGATGATAGTTACCATTGGTCAGACAAAACCGAGAGGTATTTGTGGTTCCGGTCTGATTTCCATTGTTGCCGAGCTGCTGGATGCAGGAGTTCTTGATCCGCAGGGTAAGTTTAACCGGACTCTTACTCATCCACGAATTCGTGAAGGTGAGGATCGCTGGGAATATGTTCTGGCCTGGGGCAGAGACTCCATGATAGGTGAAGATATTGTTATTACTGAAGTTGACCTTGATAATCTCATTCGGGCAAAAGGTGCCATGTATGCCGGCTATCAGACCTTACTTGAGTCTGTTGGCTTGACTTTTAACGATCTTGACCGGGTAATACTTGCTGGCAATTTTGGTTCCTATATTGACCTTGAGCGGGCTATTACCATCGGTTTACTGCCCGATATTGATCGGGATCGGTTCTTCTATATTGGTAATGCCTCCATGCTCGGTTGTCAGATAAGCTTGACCGATCATAAGCGTTTCAGTGAGAGAGTCGCTGTTCGAAGCCTGATGACCAATATGGAACTTTCAGAAAACCCGGATTTCATGAATCATTATATGGCAGCACTCTTTCTTCCGCATACGGATATAAACCTGTTTCCATCGGCTAAAAAGAAAGGATAGCAGTATCGCCCTGAACATACTGCTCTGCGGGCAGAAGGTATTTGGTATTCGGTAACTGACATAGAAACAATTCCCACAGAAACTTTAATTTTGAATCATACACATAATTGACAGAAAGTTAAAAAACGATTAAATTAATGTTTTTGTGTATATAAAAAAGGACTGACAGAACAAACAATAATCTAGAGACGTAAGGAGAAAACAATGGGTCAGACAGTTAAGGCAATCGCAGAAAGTATCAATATCATGGGTAATCGTAGTGGCGGTGCAATGAAGGATCGTGTTCCCGGCCCTATTCAGGAAATGGCCAGGGAAGAGGCTGCTGCCGGTGCTTCATACCTTGATCTGAATATAGGACCTGCTCGAAAAGATGGCACTGAACTTCTGCCATTTGTTGTTGAGACTGTTGAAGCAGTTGTTGACCTTCCTCTTTGTCTTGATACTACTAACATGGACGCAATGGCCGCCGGCTTTAAAGTTGTAAAAAATAAAGAACAGGCTCTGATGAACTCCATTTCTGCCCAGCCCGAGCGTATGGAACAGATGATTCCTGTAGCTGCTGAAATGAAATGTGATGTTATTGCTCTTCTTTGGGGAGCTGACGGAATGCCCCGTGACTCTGCTGAGCGTGCTGCCATGTCCGTTGATTTGATGATGGCGATGAATGAAGGTGGAATCCCCAACGAGAAGATCCTTTTTGATCCAATCGGAACTCCCATTACCCTTGGTGCTGATCAGATTAATGCAGGTCTTGAGTTTATGATGATGCTGCCGGATATCGCCCCCGGTTCCGGTTCAACCGTTGGTCTTTCTAATGTTTCCAATGGTGTTGCTGAAAATCTTCGTAAATATCTTGATCGTACTTACCTGATAATGCTCATGAAATATGGAATTTCCACAGCTATTGTGAATTCCTATGATGCAGAGCTTATGGCAATTTGCAAAGGTGAACGTCAGGAGCATGTGGACATGGTTCATGCGATGATGGATGGAGATGATCCAGGTGCTTCCAGTCTTTCAGGAGTTGCCCTTGAGCATTACAAAACCTACAAAGCACTTTCAGGACAGACTGTCTTTTCTGAATCCTGGCTTGAGCTGTAAAATCTGGTAGGAAGAAGTTATGCCGATGCCCTTCCTTGTAAAAAGGAGGGGCATTCTTGTTTGGGAGAAATGGCTGTGAATGAAGCCCCAATTCATCATTTAGTGTATGGCACTCTGGCCGACTACGTTACCGGTGAAGAGCTCGCCGATACCGATGATGAGCGGATTCGTCAGGAACTGTCCCGGATGATGGTTGGAAAGCTGGGCTACGAGAAGGAAGACCTGTTGCCACGCTGTTTTATTGAAACCCTTTTCAATACTCAGTTTGTACGATCAAAAATTGAGCTTGCAGTAAGCTTGAAAGAACTGGGGAAAATATTCCTTATTATCCGTTATGGTGCGGGTTCGCTGGTGAGTCGGGAACGATCAGCCATTGCAGCGGCAAGGGTGCTTGAAAAAGGATATCAAATTCCCTTAGCGGTGGTAACCAATGGACGTGATGCCGAGTTGCTTGATACCGCAACAGGTGAAGTATTGGCCACTGGGATGGATGCAATCCCTTCTCGCACCCATGCGCAGGAGATGCTTAAGAAAATGGAGTTTCGACCTCCTGTCGAAGGGAAGAAGAGAGAAGGGGAGATGCGAATTTTAAATGCTTTTGATGTAGAGATCTGCTGTCGGAGCATGTGATTACTTACTAAGTATTTGTGATAATAATATTAAATAGAGAGAAAGGTCATGGGAACAGAACAGAATAAATGGACTAAAACAAGCTGGCAGAACTTCACTGCCCTTCAGCAGCCAAAGTGGCCCGACATGAAAGCACATGATGCAGTGCTTGAACGACTTTCCACTCTGCCTCCTCTGGTTTTTGCCGGTGAAATTAGAGATCTTAAGGCCTTACTGGCCAGCGCCGTAACAGGAGATGCCTTTCTTGTTCAGGGTGGCGACTGTTCTGAATCGTTTTCTCAGGTTACAGCACCCAGTATCCGGGAGAAGCTGAAAGTTTTGTTACAGATGGCAGTTGTTTTGACCTATGCTGGAGGTAAACCGGTTATCAAGCTTGGCCGTATTGCCGGTCAGTTTGCCAAACCCCGCTCAGCAGATACTGAAATGGTGGATGGCGTTGAGCTTATGTCCTACCGGGGCGACATGGTGAATAGTGCAGAACCCATTGCAGGTGCCCGTATTCCCGATCCAAATCGGATGCTTGAGGGATATTATATGGCTGCCTCAACCCTGAATCTGCTTCGTGCTTTTACCCGTGGTGGTTTTGCTGCCCTGCATAGGGTATCAGCCTGGAATCAGGAATTTGTCAAGCAGTCCCCCATGGGACGAAGTTATGAAAGACTGGGTAAACAAATTCATCAGGCTCTGCAGTTTATGGAGACTATTGGTATTGATCCGAACAGTCCCCAGATGAAACAGGCGCAGTTTTTTACTTCCCATGAAGCCTTGCTGCTTGGATACGAGACAGCCCTTACCCGTGAGGATTCAACTGGCGGCGGCTGGTATGACTGTTCTGCCCATATGCTCTGGATTGGCGAAAGAACCCGGCAGGTAGATGGTGCGCATGTGGAATTTTTGCGTGGTGTGAATAATCCAATCGGTGTGAAGATTGGGCCGGACTATGATCTTGATAATGTGAAACAGCTCATCGAGACTTTAAATCCTGAGAATGAAGCTGGTCGATTAACCCTGATAACTCGTCTGGGTATGAAAAATATCGAAAAAGTCCTGCCACCGCTTCTCCGTGAAGCGAAGAGAGAGGGCTATAATATTGTCTGGAATTGTGATCCCATGCATGCCAATACCTACACGGCAACAAGTGGTCACAAAACTCGAAACTTCAATGATATACTCTCTGAGATCACCTGCTTTTTTGAGATACATTGGGCAGAGGGAACGATCCCGGGCGGTATTCATCTGGAGATGACTGGTGATAATGTTACCGAATGTACGGGGGGTGCCAGGAATATAATTGATGAAGAGTTGATGAATAACTATCTCACCACCTGTGATCCACGTCTGAATGCAGAACAGAGCCTTGAAGTGGCCTTTCAGATAGCAGAAATGATCCGTAGTTAGGTGTAAATTGTTTCGTCTTGCAATAAAAACTGCCCCACAGGTGCTCAATCGCTCACGTGGAAAGCCCTTGACTTTTAAAAAAATGTTTTGTAGTGATTAGTACTACCTTCGTAGAAAGAAAATGGTATAGTAAAATAAATGTTAAGGTGAGTTTCTTTTTTTTTTTTTTTAAAAAAAGGCACATTATTCACTCAAAATTAAAATTACAAAAAGAGGTACAAATGTTAAAAAAAACCTTAGTTGTTTCATTTGTTGCACTGTGCATGAGCACCCCCGCAATGGGAATTGAATGCCCCAAGGATGCTTCTCCGTCCTTCTCCGAGGCGGCAACCCTCTATTCCTCAAACCATTTTAATAAGATACTACAAGCCTGTGAGCTTCAGCTAGATACAGAAAAGGCAGACCAACTGCCATCCAGCTACGCAAAAACCAAAGAAGGCACATCCAGTTTCAATACTAACTCTATCGCCTATTCCCCTAAGCAGTATCATGCCATTTTGACAGCATATGGGCTTCAACTTACCTTGGATGACGCTCAACAAAAACTGAATACCACATCTTACGCAACAGTCACAAATGATACGATATCTTTTGGGAATAAGGCCATAGCTTATGGCAGCTATGAGTGGAACAATATCCTGAGTGCATACAGTCTGGCCTCTGGACCCGTTGTGCCCACAATGATAAGCAAGCCAGGTGATGACGATGGTGATGGTGTAACAAATGATAAGGATGCCTGCCCCGGCACTCCTTACGGAGTAGTTGTTGATGACAGAGGCTGTTGGGCATTTTCAAACGCAATGCTTTTTGATTTTGATAGTGCAGTCGTAAAGAAAGAATTCGCAGCTGAACTTGATCAAATTAAAAAGGTATTTATATCACAGCCTGATCTGAAAATCTCGGTTGATGGACATGCAGATAGTACTGGACCTGAAGCTTACAACCAGGATCTGTCTGAAAGACGTGCGAATGCCATCATCAAATATCTTGTGGATATGAAAGGAGTTGGGGCAGAAAAATTGAGTGCTGTCGGTTATGGCGAACTCAAACCCGGATATTCCAACGATACAAAGGAAGGAAGGGCGAAAAACAGAAGAGTGGAATTTACACCTACTAAATAATCATTTCAAACAATAGGGTATTTGCCCGCCGACTTTTTTTTATACAAAGAAAATCCCCAAACAGATATAATCTGTTTGGGGATTTTTTTTGTGTTGTACTCTACAGACATATTTTCTTCTGGCCCCCCCCCCTTCATTGTGCCTCTCACCGCACTCCAAAAATCACAAAACTCAATAAGGAGATTTGACAAAACCTTCCACTCCTTACTATACTACGCTATTCTATTCCCGATGTTCATCCACTTTCCATCATTCACTATGGATTCCAGTTATGCATACATCACTAAGCCATTCCCTACGATTTCTATTCCTCATCCTCTCTATTCTAACCTTGCTGCCATCTCTCACTCTGGCAAAAGAAAACACATTTCCAGATGACTTGCAGCAATGGATTCCCTGGGTTCTCTACGAGCAGGAAGAGAAGATGTGTACCCTTGATACTGGCAACAGTAGCAAACGAGTTTGCACTTGGCCCTCAAGTCTCAAACTGGATGTTCAGCAGGATGGGGCACATTTCACACAAGTCTGGTTTGTTGAAACCAGAAGTCTTGTTGCCTTGCCGGGGAATAGTCCTTTCTGGCCGAAAAAAGTAAAGAGTAACGGGAAAACAATTACACTCAGTAAAGATCAGCGCCACCCTGCTGTGTGGCTTGATCCCGGAAAACACACAATCACCGGTTCCTTTTCATGGGACATACTCCCGGAAAACCTCCTTATCCCTCCCGCAACAGGCCTGGTTCATCTCACTCTTTCTGGTAAGAGAATAAAAAATCTGCAACTTGATGAACAGGGCAGGCTCTGGTTTAGGCAAAAAGAAAGAAGCACAACAGCTACCGAGGAAAGTCTTACTGTCCAGGTATTTCGTAAGATAGAAGACGGTGTTCCTCTCATCCAGCATTTGCTCATTCGACTCACTGTCTCGGGCAGTCCCCGTCAAGTAACTCTTGGATTGGAAAATCAGGGTACTTTCATTCCTCTTGCACTGCAATCCCAGCTTCCAGCACGGCTCGACAACAAAGGCAGACTTCAACTTCAGGTAAGGCCAGGACAATGGCAGATACAGCTAAAACTAAGAAACAGCGCCTTGCGCTCTCCAGAAACATTGGGCAGAGGGTATATTGATGGACCTTGGCCTTCGGAAGAAATATGGGTATTTGCGTCAGACCCAAAACTGCGCCAGATTGAGATCAAAGATGTTATGCCTGTTGACCCATCACGTACCTCCCTTCCGGAGGCCTGGAAAAGATTCCCGGCGTATTTGGTCAAGGGGGATAGTGAAATGAAATTTCTGGAAAAGAGTCGCGGGAATCCAAATCCCGTCCCCAATCGTCTGAAGCTAAAACGTGAAATTTGGCTGGATGAACAGGGCACCGGTCTCACTGTCCATGATAAACTTACAGGAACCATGACCAGCGGCTGGCGTCTGAATGTTGACCCATCGCAAAACCTTGGTAAGGTTGATGTTGAGGGTCATTCAAGACTCATCACTAAAATGGCTCAGTCTGATAAAATAGGTGTTGAAGTACGGCAGGGCAGTCTTGCGCTCAATGCAGAATCGCGAATAAATAAAACTGTTCAGAATGGACAACTTGAAATTCCGGCTCTTGGCTGGGATCATAATTTCCAGCAACTCTCAGCCGTTCTGAACCTTCCTCCAGGCTGGAAGTTGCTTAACGCAACCGGAATCGACAACGTTTCCACATGGCTCAACCACTGGACACTGCTTGATATTTTCATTGTCCTCATTATCGGCCTTGCCACCGCAAAGATTCTGGGATTTGGATGGGGTGCTGTGGCAATCCTTCTGCTGCTTCTTTCCTATCAACAGCCGGGATCGCCCAGATATCTCTGGCTTCCATTGCTTGCACTGCTTGCCATTCAGAAAGTAATTACAGCCAAAACCGGGGAAAGGCTCTGTCGAATCGGCGGGTTTGCCATACTCATTACAATCATAGTGGGCTCTGTGCCTTATATGGTTAATGAAATACGCGTAGGGATCTATCCCCAACTGGAATTTGGCAACTACCACAAAATCACAGACAACCACAGGAGAGATCCGGGAAATCAATTTATGATGGACGAAGCATCCATAGATGCGGAAGTTACCAGCCAAAGCTCCGCCATTCGCTCTGATTCAATTTTGAAAAAAAGTCGGATGCAGAAATACAGTATGCCTAGCTCAGTCTCGTTTGAACGCAAAACTAAAACCATTCAGATTGATCCACAAGAATTGATTCAAACAGGCCCCGGCCTGCCGGAATGGAAGTGGAAGCAGATACAATTATACTGGAACGGGCCTGTTACTCCTGAACAGAAAATGTCCTTTGTTTTTCTCTCTCCCCGTATCAATACCATACTGGCTTTTGTTCGGGTTCTCCTGCTCACTCTACTTATTGGCGGTTTTCTTCGTCAATGTTTAGTTCTTGGAAAAACGCACAAAAATTCAAAAAAAGCGACTACTCTCGGACTTTTCTTATGCTTGCTTTTTCCACTCTCTTTTACCCCGCAGGCAGCACAGGCCGAAATCCCATCTCAGGAAATTCTTCAAGAGCTTCAGGACAGGTTGCTGAAGCCGCCAAAATGCGGTGAACACTGTGCCACCATTAATTCATGTCTTATCCAGATAGATAATGATGTGCTTCAGGTTGAGCTGCAACTCGACACATTAATAAGAGCTGCGGTCGCCTTACCTGGAAAGGACAGATTCTTTGACACGATTCTGCTAAATAATAAGCCGGCAGAAATCCTCCGCCTGGACTCCCGGGGAAATGGACTTATTCGCGTGGAACCAGGACAGCACACAGTACTTCTCCGTAAAGAATTGGCAGGACGCCAAAAAGTCTCTTTTTCTTTCCCACTGCTGCCACAGCATGGTCAAGCACTTCTTAGCGATTGGTCACTTAATGGACTTCACGCAGACGGTCGGCTTGATAAACAAATAAGCTTAAGCAGGATAAAGCCGGTTGCAAAAAAAGAGACAGCGACAGAAGAAGATGGCAACACTTTTCAGATTCCCTCTTTTGTGCGGATTGAGCGTACTCTGCATATGGGATTGAAATGGACTGTTACAACAAGAGTCATTCGACGCAGCCTGGATACTGTTATTGCACTCAATATTCCTCTTCTTCCTGGCGAGCATGTGACCACAGAAGCGTTACATATACAAAATAATCATGTCCGCATTAATATGGCTGCCAACCAAAAGACTTTCAGCTATTATTCAGCCATGGAACCAGTGAACAATCTGTTACTTACCGCTCCGCAAACAACACTCTGGACTGAAGTCTGGTTTCTTGATGTTAGTCCTATCTGGCACCTTGAAACCAAAGGTTTACCCGAAATCAACCAGACGAACCCCTCAGGAAAACGCTATCCTGAATATCACCCATATCCTGGTGAATCACTGACACTTTTAATTAATCGTCCCAAGGGTGTTCCCGGCTCCACCATGACCATCAATCGAAGCAAGCGGATAATAAATCCGGGACTTCGCTCAACAGAAACAACTCTTCATTTTTCTCTTAACGCAAGCCGCGGCCTGCAGCACAGTATCACCTTGCCTGCAGATATTGACCTGCAAAAAAGTGTAATCAATGGCAGAGAGTTTCCGTTGCAGCTTGAAAAGAACCGACTCACTATCCCGATACAGCCTGGAAAACAGGATATTGAAATAGGCTGGCGCAGTAAACACGGCATGGACACAAAATTAGTTACCGAAGCTGTTGATATCGGCATTGAAAATGTCAATACATCCATTGAGCTCAACGTTCCTGCTTCCAGATGGATTCTCTTAACAGGAGGCCCGCAGATTGGTCCTGCTGTACTTTTTTGGGGTGAAATGCTGGTTATCATCCTCTTTGCCGTGTTGCTCGGGCGCATTAAACTTACTCCTCTTTCCACCTTGCAGTGGCTGCTTCTCAGTTTAGGATTAAGCCAGATTCCAGCCGTCATGGCGGCCATTGTGGTTGCCTGGCTGCTTTGCTTAGGTTTACGTAAAAAACGGGGAAAAGAAATAACTCAAGCAGCCACCTTTAATGGTGTTCAGGTGTTTCTTGTACTATTGAGTTTTGCCGCCCTTGCTGCCCTGTTTTTTGCCATTCAACAGGGTCTGCTTGGACGTCCGGATATGCAAATTGGAGGAAACGGTTCAAACGGCCATACTTTGCGCTGGTATCAGGATCGTAGCGATTCCCTTCTTCCAACAGCTTGGGTTGTCACGGTGCCACTCCTTGCATACCGTATCAGTATGTTGCTCTGGGCACTGTGGCTGGCCATGGCTCTTCTCAGGTGGTTGCGTTGGGGATGGGACTGTTTCAGTGACGGTTCAACCTGGAAGAAAGCTCCACCGAGGGAAAAGACAGTCTTTAAGGGAAAAAAGAAAGCAGCTACCAGTGCTAAAGCTGTACCCAAAAGAAAAATTAAACCGACTACCAATGTTCCCTTAAAAAAACCTACAATAAATGAATAAGTGAATTAGGGACGGAGCACGATTTAATTTGTCGCAGCTATTGAACAGGATGTCCTGCGACCAGAAGGTGTTCGGTGTTAGGTGTCGGTAACTACGAACTGTTATAGGAAAAATTCCCATAGGGATTTTAATTTTCCCATATATATGTATCGGAAAATCAAAGTTTCTGTGGGAGTTGTTCCTATGTTGCTTGCCGAAAACCGCATACCGAATACCAAATACCTTCTGTCCGCAGGCATCATGTTCTAAGTATCACACAGTGTCCCCTGTCGTTTATACCCCATTTTTTCTATTGTTCCGCAAATCGGTTGTGATGGGGAGGAGCGTGCGTTGAAACTACTTTTTAATCCATCAAAAAAAAAAGCAGGGACCGTATGGCCCCTGCTTCATTACAGCAATATAAAACAGATTGAATACTATTCTTTTTTGTTTTTTCTTAACCGCATACAAGCTAGTCCCACTAGACCTGTACCAAAGAGAAGCATCGTCGCTGGTTCTGGAACAGGCGCAGTGGATGTGTTATCAAAGAAAACATTTTCGATCTGAATGTTAGCATCCAAACCATTGGCTGGATCCCATTTGTCATTCATCCAGCTATATCGCACTGTATAGTCTCCGGCAGTCAGATCAAGATTTACATGTCCAAAATGTATTTCATCAGCACTGGCAGCAATTTCCATGGTGTCACTGCTGAAACTATTCTGCACCTTGAAATGTGAATACCAGTTGTTGTTTCCAAGGTTGCCATAATTTGAAACGTTCAAACCAACATTCCAATTACCAGAATCAAGAGTAACTGAATACTCAACCCACCCAGTCCAGTTGGTACGGATTCCACCATCAGTAACATTAAACCACCTGGGATTATTTACTGTTCCAGATATGTCAGAGTATTGGTCACCGAACAACTCTATATCAGCACCAGTATACGGAGTGGCATTAACTGTACCTGACGAGAATGATACGAATAAAGCTATCAAACTTACGGTAACTATTTTCTTTCTCATTTTATACCTTTTGTAAAGTTTATTTTCAAACATTGTATTTACATTTAAAAATAACCTCCTACGAAAATTATAACAATAGTCAGATTGACTAAAATATCATCTTGAAGTATTTTCTTAGCAGAAAAGAGTATTAAATGTCAGGTGGTTGTGAACCCATTATAGGGATAGATCATTCGTCGGATTTCTTCATCTCAAAGGTTACTGAAATCTCCCGTCCATCTTCATCTATAAATTTCTGTGGAAAAAGATCATGTTTATCCATCTGCTTAATAAATTCATCTGCTGACTGAAACTCCGCAACCAGCTCAGCAATAATTTGTAAATTTTTCTTATCTATATCCGAAGTTTTAAACCCGCTGGTATGTTCTCCCTTGTAGACAAGCGTTGCAGTGAATTGGATATGCTCCCCATCTTCAGTGGTGATTTCAACCTGGTATTCAGTCTGTTCAAGAGAAGTAGAAATCACTCCTACACCGCCTGGGCTGATATCTATCTCTGGGGTTTTAATGCGTATACCCTGTTCGGTTGATAAAATTACTTCACCTGCAATTGGAACTCTGACATGTATTCTTTTGTGTGCCATGTGATATAACCATATTGTTTATTGTATAGGTATTTTCCATTGATCCGCAAACTAATATCTGTATTCATCACGAAAGTCAATCAGCTCTTAAGGGCTTCCTTTACTTTACGGCTCAGTTGTTTCATCGAGTATGGTTTTTTGATGAATGCACAGGCACCTAGCTGTAGAGTGGCTTTTACCTCATCACTCTCAGAGAACCCACTAACGACGATGGCCTTTTGCTCGGGTGAGAATGAAAGTATCTTTTCATATGTTTGACGCCCGTTCATACCCGGATCCATCAGCATATCGAGCATGAGTAAGTCAACCTGATTGTTCTTTAAAAATTCGACAGCCAATTCACCGGAGCTGACAGAATCTACAGTATATCCAAGATTCTCCAGCATCTGGCAGGCAACATCCCGCAGAGCCGGTTCGTCATCGATGACCAGAATATGTTCGTTTTGTCCAATATATTCTTCCTCTGTATCACTTTGGGTTTGAGTAATGCCGCCTCTGCTGCTTACCGGGAAATAGAGTTGAAAGCGTGTTCCCTTTTCGCTGCTTTCTACAAATACCTTCCCATCGTGATCTTCCATAGTGTTCCATACCACAGCGAGTCCAAGGCCGGTTCCACTTCTTCCCATCACTTTTTTCGTGTAAAAGGGTTCAAAAATATGGTCGATATTTTCCTGTGGGATTCCTGATCCTGTATCTGCAACTGTAAGGAGTATGTACTCCATCTGCTTTAACCCATTTTCTTTTGCCCATCTAGCGCCAGGAGTTACCGTTGTGGTGCTGAGTGTTATGCTTCCCGTTGTATCGATGGCCTCCATGGCATTGGTCACAAGATTCATTATGCATTTTTTGATATGCACCGGTGAACAGGAGAGGTTGGGCAGTTTTTTGGCAAGCTGTGTGTGGCACTGAACGTGCTGATTTATGGAATGCAGTTGACGATACTCCGGTGAGGCGAGATATTCTGTAGTAAGGGTATTCATATTTGCTGTCACTTTGGAGATTGCCACACCACGAGCCACGGTGAGTAGATCCGCAACCACTGCAGCCGCACGTTTTCCAGATTCCCTGATGGCTTCTATTGGTTCCCGGAGACTACTTGTTTTAGGAAGTTGTAAAAGGAGAAGTTCAGGGTAGCCAATGATACCGGTAAGGATATTATTGAGATCGTGGGCAACGCCTCCTGCCATGAGTCCGATGGCTTCCATCTTCTGGGCTCTCTGTAAGCGTAATTCCACAGATTTTTTTTCTTCTTCCAGCAGTTTTTCTTTGCTTAAGTCGTTATATACTGCAACAATTTCGCCGGTGGGTAATCTGTACACTCTATTTTCACGCCACCCTTGCAGCTTGTCATCTTTGTAATAGGACACGGGATGGAGGGCTGGCTCGCCAGTCTCCCAGACTTTACTGAATACAGCGAGCAGGCCAAACTCTTTCATACCAGGGAAGACGTCTGTAAGTTTACGCCCTAAAATGGACTCGCGCCTTAGCCCCTCTATTTTTTCACCGGCTCTGTTAAAATCTTTGATAATAAAATCCTGCCCATTGTCAATCGCTTCATAGACAGCAACTCCGCTGGTGGAGTGATCAAACAGTTCACGATATAATAGTTCACTTTTTTGTTCCATGGCCTGGGCAAGTTTTAAATCAGCAAGATCCAAATCAACACTGTAAATTATTTTTTCACCATTCCTGGAAACATGCATAACATGAGAACAATAGACCGGTACGTCACTGCCATCCTTGTGCTGCAGGATGATTTCAGAGGAGGAAGTTGCTACATCATTCTCATACCAGTTTTGAGCAGCCTGGATAACAGACTTTTTCATAGGTTCCGGTATGATCAGGTCTTCAAGTTTTTTGCCCATGGCCTCTTTTTCAGTGTAGCCGTAAAGGCTTTCACTGGCCTGGTTCCAGTAGATCACCTTTCTATTCCGGTCGTATCCCTGAACTCCAATTTTAGGGAGATCATTTACAAGATGGCGAAATCGTTCTTCGCTTTGAGAAAGCTCTGCGGTACGTTGATCTACTTTCTGTTCCAGGTTATCCACCAGAGTTTTTACCTGGGATGCCATACCATTAAAAACACGGGCCAGTTGACCTATTTCATCCCGACTGTGTTCACTGGCTCGGATATCCATATTTCCTTTGCCAAATGCACGGGCTGATTCTTTTAGCTGGAGAATATTGCCGACAACCGTATTGCTAAGTAGCTTGGCGACACAGCTCATGGCCAGGATGCTAATGAGGGTTATGCTCAGGATGATAATGGCAGCCAGACGATAGGCCTTGTCGATTTGTTGTTGTATCAGTTGTGCGTCTTCTTCTGTTGCTCCGATCAATGCCTCGGAAACTGGAGAAACGATCTCTTTTTGCAGGATGAAGTCTTGAAATTTTTCGGAAATTTTAAGATCTACATCCAACAACTCGAAACACAGAGTACGGCAGGAATGAATCAGGGAAATGATTCTGTTTTTTTGCTCTTTGTTGAGGGTCGTTTCCTGTTCCACTCTTTCATGGAGAGTGTCAAGAGAGTTTAACGCTGATTGCATAAGGTGGCGCTGCCGATGGATTTGATATTTACTGACAAAAGAACATATTTCTTTGTGAAGATTCTCAAGGTGCTGGAAGCCCTTCAATTCTTTTCCAATTGTATTTTCAATAACAGAAAGTTGAGCCTCAATCCCACCGGTTGGGGCAGCTCGTTTGGAGAGAAGCTCGACTGCTTCAATAGAAGTGTCTGCAAATCGTTTGGCAGCGGCAAGGTAAAGATTAACGTCCGTTTGACTGATACGGGATAAGGTACCCAAATCTGAGTGGAAGAGGGTTTTTTCAAGCGATCTGCTTTGTGATATGACTTTAGCGATTTGGCGGACGGCTAGCTGGGCATATTGCTCGTGGGCTTTTTGCAGACCGATACTCCGATGATTCAGGAAAAAATCACTTAGCAATCGCTGTGCCCTTTCCATGTCGCGATCCATCTTCAAAACCTGCACTCTGATTGCTGTACTTTCTCGTATGTCGTTTTCGGCATTTCGGATAGACAAAAAAGAGAAATAAGCAGTGGCTGCAATAAGAATAATAAAGAAAAGCAGTAAAGAAAAAGTGAGGATGAACTTTCTACTTATCCCCAGTTGGTTCCACTTTTTGCTGATTAATGTCATATGCGTTTTCTTCCCTTTCCACAGACGGTTATTTTATGGGGCTTTCCGGGAAAACAATATTGGCTTCCAGCCCCTTGAGACCAAGAGCCGGGTCATCCAGGCACAGGATATGAAAGGATGGTTTGGCACAGTCACCAAACTGGTCACAACTGAGAGTACCGGTGACCCCTTTGAATGTTTTGGTAGAATAGAGAATATCCCGGATTTTTTGCCGGCCAATAAAGAGAACTCCATCAGGAGTCGGGGTCGCAGCCTGTTCTATGGCATGAAAGAGGAGCTCAGCAGCATCATGGGCACCAAGAAAGTAACTTACCTTTGGCTCTTCATGATATTTGGATATATAAGATGCCGTCAGCCTGTCTACAGCAGATCCTGTTGGTCGTGCCGCACCCACAAAGCACATGCCTTTTGCCGCATCTCCCGCTGCTTCAAGAAAGCTTCTGTTAATTAATGCCCCGCCACCTATCATTAGGGTATTGTTCAGCTCTGGCACTGTACGTGCCTGCAACAGCAGGTGATTTCCTTCCGCTTGGAAAAGTGGGAAAAAGAGCAGGTCGGCCTTGGAATGGACTACAGCAGTCAAGACAGGAAGTTTTTGGGATTCCCCTTTGCTCACAGCAGTATCAAGTACAATTTCGCCGCCAAGCTCAATAAATGCCTTTTTAAAACTTTCGGTCAGGCCCTTTGTGTAGATATCGCCATCGTTGATGGTGGCTGCCCTGCGGAGACCCAGCTGATTAAAAGCATACTCCGCTACTGTATTGCCGGCATATTGTTCATTTCCTGCAGTACGAAAATAACCTGCCTGCCAGTGTGGCGCAGCCCTGCCAGCGATGGAAGTCAGAAAGGGGGCGGAATTATTGCCGGATATCATGGTTAGCCCTGCATCCGACATTGCTTTTGATGCGGTAGCGCCGGCACCGGAACAGGTGCTGCCAAAGATTGCAACCGTTTGCGGATCTGCAATTAGTTTTAGGGCGGTATTTGCTCCGCCTTCAGCGCTACAGCCGGTATCTTCAATTTGAAGGGCAACGGGGTGCCCCAATATTTCCCCTTTTCTTTTATCAAGGGCAAGAGTAAATCCTCTGACCTGAGCCTCTCCGAGAGGGGCGCTCTTTCCACTTAAGGATTGAAGGATTCCAATCTTTATATGATCTCCAGGTAGCACTTCAAGGCAGCCCAAAGGATCTGTGCATTCAAATGGTGGTTCAGAGTTGCCGCAGCTTGAGAGGACGGCAGCAAGGAAGCTACCCACAAATAAAGATAAAATAATGGAGCGGTACTTTTTCAGCATATGACGCCCTGCGATCAGAAGTTATCAGTTATTAGTTATCAGTGTTCAGTAACTGATAAGCTACATAGGAAAAGTTCCCATAGAAACTTTATTTTTCGATACATGCCACCACCTAGTGGCTTGGCAAGAAATACCCACGTTATTTATTGAGAACCCTGAACGAAAAAATGGAATATTAAATCATATCACAAAAAGAGCGGCTCTTCAAATAAGGATCAGAAATAAGGTATTTTTGTTTCAGAACAGAAACTCAAGTAGCGGAACCAAGAGTGTGAAACCATTTTTACAAACGCAACGGCAGGCATTATGCCGTTGCGTGGTGGAAGGTTCTATTCTTCCAGCCCAAGCCCCGTGCGTTTCATTTTGATCCGTTCATCAATGAGTTCGGCAGCTTTAAAGGGATCAGGTTCTATACCAAAGCAGGCACCAACCAGGTCATCAAGTCCAGCGAGAGCCAAATTTGTAACAATTGGAGAGCCAGTAATATTAGGTGGGTGCCCAAGGTGAGTATAAATCCCGGAGGCAACGGCATAGGTTCCAATGGTCGCTGCTTTTTCAGAATACCATTCTGGTGATGAGGCGGCCAGCGGCAGGTCGGAGATGGAGACTCCGATTTCATTTGCCAACAATGCGGCCAGTTGCAGAATTCTTGCATTATCAACACAACTTCCCATGTGGAGGACTGGTGGAATGCCAAGACTTCCACAGATCTCTTTGAGTCCTGGCCCTGCCTGTTCAATGGCTTCGGGAACAAGAAGCCCGGCTTTACCTGCAGCCGTTGTAACACAACCTGTAACAATGACCAGGATATCTTTTTTGATGAGTTCACGGGTGAGGTTCACGTTGCAGTAATCGTGTTTGTATTTCGGATTGTTACAGCCAACGATTCCAACGACTCCCCGAATCTTACCAGCCTTGATTGCCTCTATGAGCGGTGTCAGTGAGCCACCGAGTGCATCAAGGAGTGCCTCGTTGGAAAAGCCAGTCATAATATCCACAGGTTCACCGGGTATTTCAACGCGATCCGGATTGCGCATACCATAGCGTTCAATTGCCATTCGTACCACTTTACGTGCTTGTTCCATGCCGTTATGTATCTCAAATTTCACATGTTCGGCTCCAGTGAATTTTGCTTTATCCGCAGTGGTAATCATTTTGGTGTGGTAGCAGTTTCCTACCTGCACAAGACTTGGCATGATGCATTGATAATCCACCACAATAAGCTCAACCGCTCCAGTGATGATTGCCAGTTCGGTCATTAGATGATTACCGGCCATGGGAATTCCCTGGCGCATCATCAGTTCATTTCCTGTACAGCAGAGACCGGCAAGGTTGATTCCAGCAGCTCCCTTTTCCTTTGCCAGATCAATTAGTTCCTGTTCGTTGACAGCTTCAAGGATTTTTTCAGAAACAATGGGGTTATGTCCATGAACCAGAATATTAATCTGATCTTTTTTCAAAACACCAAGGTTTACCTTAGCTTTACGAGGAGACGGTGTTCCAAAAAGAATGTCAGAGATTTCCGTGGCAATCATAGATCCCGCCCAGCCGTCGCCAAGGCACATTCGTACCCCTTGGAGCATGGTATTAACAGCATCATTGTCACAGCCCATGTGGGTACGATGCATCATTTCTGTTATTTCACGATCTACTCCACGGGGCATGATTCCGAGTTTTTTCCAGTTTTCCCGTTGCTTTTTCGGTACCCGGCTGATGAAAGCGACTTCCTCACGTTTGCTACCAAAACTTTCAAAAAATTCATCGGCCAGATCTTTTGCAACATCCAGCAACTCCCGGCCTTCAGTTGCAATGCCTAGTTCCGAGGCAATACGAAGCATCTTCTTTTCATCTTTAATGTGATAATCCTGGGTTTTTCCATGGGCAACTGCGTGAAATGCTTCGATACAGTCTCGTCCATGATCAGAGTGCCCTGCTGCACCTCCAGCCAGAAAACGGCCAAAATTCCTAGCAACAATGACATCAGCATCAGCACCACATACACCCAGAGGTGCTTTTTTACTGATTCGGCAAGGCCCCATGGTACAGATACGACAGCAGACGCCTGATTCTCCGAATTTACAGTGAGGGGTCTGTTGTTCCAGCCTGTCCCAGGCTGTTTCGACTCCATCTTGTTCTGCTTTGCGGAGCATTTGGTGCGCATCTTCCCATATACTCATTTCTTCAATGTTTCTTATTTTTTTTGTCATGTTTTTTCTCCTTTATGATTACTCAGAATAGTTGTTGTCCTATCCTCTATCTGGTAAAATGTGTTTTGTCCCCGCCCACTTTCTCAAAAATATGAGTATATTACTCGGGAAGAGAATACTTTCTGAAGATCAGAAGCTTGCCTACGCTTATGAACGAAATATTGAAATGAAAAGGTTGATTGCTGGTATATACATGGGTATATAACACTTTTGCATCTAAGTTGGACGATAAAAATAGCTGACTGCAATTACAAGCGACTTGTAGGTTGAGACGCAGGAATTGCTTCGCTGACATGTAACAGGATCTTAATCGAGATATGAATAACAAAATCACATTGGTAGAGAAGACAGTAGTTATCAGTTCGTCTGGTCGTGAAGAGCGGGAAGAAACACTGGCCGTTGAAGAGCCATATAAGGTTGCCTTAAACGATAAGGAAATTGGGACTTCCATGGTTCTTGCCACCGGGCTTGAAGAGTTTGGAGCTGGATTCCTGTTTGGTCAGGGTTATATAACAGAGGTTGGGCAGGTACGGGAGGTGCTGGTGTGTCCTGAAGGCCGTATTTCAGTGCATGCTGATGTGGAGGAGGGAAGCGAACCGAAAGAGGTTATCATTACCTCCGGTTGTGGCGGCACCGGGAAGATATCAAGAGAAATGCTGGAAGGGGCTTTTGATCCCCTGAACGAGTGCAGTATTACGCTCAATGAGGTGAATCAGTTTATTCGTGAGATGTTGCAGCAATCGCCCCTTGGCCCGACAACGCACTGCGTACATGGCTGTGGTTTGTGGGCGGATGGCAGATTGCAGGGCTTTTACGAGGATGTGGGACGGCATAATGCTGTGGATAAGATCATTGGTGCAATTTTGATGGGTAAAATTCCGGCCAGCGGTGCCGTGTATACCACAGGCCGTCTTACTTCGGATATGGTTTTAAAGTGTGCCCGTATTGGTCTTCCCATTGTTCTTTCCCGCACTTCTCCCTCATCTCTTGGCCTTGCTATTGCACGCCGTGCAGGTGTTACCCTGGCAGGTTATGCCCGGCAGGATCGCCTGAATGTTTTTAATGCTCCTGAGCGGATTATCTGCTGATCGAGGCAAAGAGTAATGGCTGGACAGTTGTAGACATGAAAAAAGAGTGGAAAGTGATATACCCTTAAGGGAAAAGGTTCCTCGCTGTTTTGAGTGGGTAACGGTTGCGAACGCATAAACCAATCTGGTAGTCTGTTTCACATTATGAGAGATACTGATATATTTGAACTGGCCCTTGGTTTATCTTCCCCATGGAAGGTTAAAGAATCAATTTTT
>JAFLJO010000149.1 GCA_022712975.1 Desulfocapsa sp. | reverse complement strand
AAATAACTTGGACAATAATTAATAGGATTTTTTGTTGTATTCGAGGCGCGAGGAGCGAGCGTAGCGGGTTACGTGAGCGACGAGCAACGAAGAAGACAACGAAAAAGGCATTAATTTGTTCAAGTTATTTATTGTACGTTCCTTAACGCATACTATATTTAATTTGCGAGATTTTTTTATGAAAGAGAGTGTGTATCTCATTGGTGGTCGGGCCGTGGGGAAGTCCAGTATTGGTGCTGAGTTAGCACAGAGACTGGGATGTAAATTTTTTGATACGGATACTTTGATCACCGATGCATGTGGTTGTTCGGTGGCAGATATTGTAGGTTGTGAAGGGTGGAAGGCATTTAGGGATTATGAGAAACGGGCACTGTGTAAACTTATTACACAAGAACGCTGTGTTGTGGCCACAGGCGGTGGAGCAATTTTACACCGTGAATTGTGGCTGGAGCTGAAACAACATGGGATGGTGGTCTGGTTGATGGCAGACCCTTCGATTCTCTGTAAACGTATCGAGTGCGATCATCACTCTGTATTGCAAAGGCCAAGTCTTACAGGAAAAAATATTTGTCAGGAAGTCGGAGATGTTCTGAAAGAGCGGAATCCACTATATCGGGAAACAGCAGACTATATTATTGATACCGGCAAGATGACAATTGATGACGCTGTCCGGGAAATCACACAAATCTGCGGTGCAAGAAACAGGGAATAAAAACAATGGCAGGAAATACTTTTGGCAAGGTCTTTCGGGTAACCACCTGGGGTGAATCACATGGAACTGGAGTTGGCGCTGTAATTGATGGTTGTCCTCCTGGAATTGTCCTTGATCCTGCCTTACTGCAGGCTGAGATGGATAGACGCAGGCCGGGACAGGGCGGAGCCTCAAGCCCGCGAAAGGAACCGGATCAGCTTGAAATATTATCAGGTATTTTTACCCCACCAGGAGAAGATTTGCCACGTACCACCGGTACCCCAATATCCCTTGCAATTTACAATAAGGATGCCCATTCAAAGTCCTATGATAATCTGCGTGATATTTTCCGCCCCGGACATGGTGATATAAGTTATCTTGCCAAATATGGTATTCGGGATCATCGTGGTGGCGGACGTGCTTCAGCACGGGAGACTGCTGCACGTGTTGCAGCAGGAGCAGTGGCCAAACAGGTACTGAACCAGACTGGAATTGATGTGCTCGCCTACACCATTGCCCTTGGCGGGGTAAAGGTGACTGAAATAAATTTTGAAGCGATAAATGATAATCGATTCTTTTGTCCCGACTCTGCTGCCGCTGAAAAAATGGAAGCGCGCGTAACTGAAGTTCGGAAGCAGGGTGACACCATAGGTGGAATTGTGGAAATTGTGGCCGATTGTCCGGCGGGTCTTGGGGAGCCTGTTTTTGATAAGCTCGAAGCTGAACTGGCACATGCGTTGATGTCCATTGGCGCAGTCAAGGGTGTGGAGATTGGTGCTGGATTCAAAGTGGCCGATATGCTTGGGTCTGAGAATAATGACGAGATCACACCCACTGGTTTTGCTACCAATAATGCAGGAGGCATTCTTGCCGGGATATCAAGTGGAAATGAAATTGTGATTCGTGTTGCAGTGAAACCCATACCTTCTATTTCCAAAAAGCAGCAGAGTGTTACTCTCGAAAATGAAGCAGTGACTATCCAAGTGGGAGGAAGGCATGATATTTCTGCCATTCCCCGCATTATTCCTGTGTGTGAGGCCATGGTACGTCTTACCCTGGTTGATCACTTACTGAGGCATATGAGTATAGCTTTTCCGACGGAGTAAAAAAATGGCAAAACAGCAGGCGTCCATCCGTGAAATTTGGATGTTAAGCCGTGAATACGGTAATCTGGCAGGGGCGGGTGGCGTAAAGGATGTGGTCTCCCAGCTCTCTGCAACTCTGGCTCGCTGGTCTGGGCGATCTGTGCATGTGGTGCTTCCCTGTTACGGGTTTATGGACCCAAAACAGCTGGGATTTAAGCGAGTCACCGATCCGCTGCGTCCTGAAAAAGAACTTCGGTTCAAGGTTGATTTGAACTTTCCGGAAGAAGATCGTAGAGAAGAAGTAACGGTTTGGGCGTCGAAACAGGATCGTGTAAATATCTATCTAATCGACGCTGAACGGTTCCGTGAAAAACAGAGCGTGTACACTTATACAGCAGAGGAAGAGGCACGTTTTTCCTGGCAGAAAGCAGGGGAGGGGCACGTTGATTATTTCGCCATGAATATTCTCCTGCAAAAGGCTGTCATTGATCTCATAATGCTTCTTGGTGCTCGTCCAGATGTTATCCATTGTCATGATGGGCATACTGCGGTTCTTCCCGCCATGATTTCAGAACAGTCTGGATTCCGCCATTATTTTCGGGGTACAGGATGTGTGATTACAATCCATAATGCTGGACGGGGGTATCATCAGGAGGTTTCTGACCTTGCCTTTGCCCAGGCAAATACTGGTTTATCCTTACCGCTTGTTCGTCAGGCTCGGCTCGATGAGTGCTTTGATCCGTTTCTTGCGGGTGCTCCCTATGCGGTGATGAATACAGTAAGTGAAAACTATGCCCGGGAGTTGCGGGAAACAGTTGATGATCATCTTACCGGATGGCTTGGCCATGATTTGCTGAAAAGAAACATAGTGCTTGAAGGAGTGACCAACGGAATTGATCCATCCATTTTTTCTGCAAAAGAGTATAAAAAATCACATATTGCAGCGGGCTTTGATCCATTTGGGGATACTCTGCTTGAAGGAAAAATGAAGTGTAAAACGGCCTTGCTGGAACAGCTTGCAGGGAAGGGTAATAAAATCCCCGGAATTCGTCAATCGGGTGTGCTTGATCCAGATTCTTCGGCTCCTCTTATCACCTTTATTGGACGACTCAGCACCCAGAAAGGAGTGACTGTTCTCACCGATGCTTTAGAAAAACTTCTGGACGAAAGAAATGATTTTCGTTTTTTATTGCTGGGTACCGGCAGCCGTTATGCCGAAGAGAGTCTGATTCAACTGACAGAAAAAACGGAGAACCAGGGGCGCGTCTGTATCCTTCGCGGGTTTGATACAATTCTTGCCAATAAAGTGTATGCAGCAGGAGATTTCTTTGTGATTCCTTCCCAATACGAGCCGTGCGGCCTGACCGATTTTATGGCGCAACTCTTTGGCAATCTCCCAATTGTCCACGCTGTTGGTGGCCTGGTAAAGGTGGTTGATGGCAAGACCGGATTTTCCTATGAAAAGCAGAGTGTGGTTGCTCTATGTGAGGCAATTGAACGTGCATTGCATCTCTATACCACTGATCCATCAGCTATTCGGAAGATGCAGCGACAGGCGGTTGAGTTGATCCATGAACGATACACCTGGGGGACGGTGAGTAAGGAGTATTTAAAGCTGTATAAAAAAGCGAAACATAAAAAAATAGCAGGATAAAGTATTTTTTCTATTACTTATGTTCCGTTTTTGATTAAATAAAAATAATGCGGAAAAGATTTTCGTAAATATAATAATTTATATGGAGATTGAATATGACAATCAGAATTGGAATCAATGGTTTTGGCCGTATTGGAAGAAGTATTTTCAGGGCTCTTGCAAAAGATCCGGCGTTTTCTGATATTGAAATCGCAGCAATAAATGATCTCACTGATAATGCAACCCTTGCCCATCTTTTAAAATATGATTCCGTAATGGGGGTGTACGATCTTGATGTAGTGGGTGATGATCACGGAATTATTGTAAACGGTCGTCATATCCCGGTGAGCAGTCATCGAGACCCCGCAGATATCCCATGGGGCGAGCTTGGCGCTGAATATGTTGCTGAATGCACAGGGATTTTCAGGGATCTTGATACGACCCAAAAACATATCAGTGCAGGTGCCCGTAAGGTGGTAATCTCGGCTCCTGCCAAAGGAAATATCAAAACCTTTGTGATGGGAGTGAACGAAGACGAGTATGATCCGACAACACATCATATTGTTTCTAATGCCTCCTGTACCACCAACTGCCTTGCTCCTTTTGCCAAGGTGATTCTTGATAATTTCGGGATCAAACATGGCCTTATGACCACCATTCATTCGTATACTGGCGATCAGCGACTGCTTGATTTTCCCCATTCCGATCTGCGTCGGGCAAGGGCTGCAGCAATGTCTATGATTCCAACCAGTACAGGTGCTGCTGCAGCTGTTGCTCTTGTTATCCCTGAACTGAAGGGGAAATTTGACGGGCTTGCAGTGCGGGTACCAACACCTAATGTCTCACTCGTTGATGCAGTAATGGAAGTGGAACAGGCGACCACAGTTCCCGAAGTAAATCAGGCCTTAAAAGAAGCCAGTAATCGGTATCTTGGTTATACAGATTTGCCTTTGGTTTCCGTGGATTACCAGGGGAACCCCCACTCATCGATTGTTGATGGACAATCCACCAAGGTTATTGGTACCACGGTGAAAGTTATGAGCTGGTATGATAACGAATGGGGGTATTCCAATCGGATGCTGGACTTGATTCTTCATATGGAGGCAAATAAGGCTTTATAAAAAGTAGAATGAAACTAAGGAACGTACCAAGGAGTCTGCGCTTACCTAAATAACTTGAACATCTACGGAGTCTGCGCTTACCTGGCGTCTGCGCTTACTTACTTGCTCTTTGTTCTGTCACCTGTACCTGACAGAAGCCAGAAGGTCAGAATCCAGAAAGTTCTGGTTTCTGACCTTCTGGCTTCTGATTCGTACAGGTGGCGAAAAAATTACTGCTTAATATGCTCAACTTAATTCGTTTTCCGTTCCGTGCGAGATCTGCCAATACTCTTTGAACAAATAATGGAATGATGACTGAAAAATCAACAAATATTGAGTCCGACGCATTAAAGGCCAATCTTCTGGAAACAGCTAAAGAGGTTGTTATAGACCGGGACTTACTGCTTCTACTCGATGTTGTCACTCGTTATAAGGGCTTACATAATACTCTTGAAAGTCTTCTTTATGAAATTTGTCACCCCTATCGGAACTGGAATATCCTTATTCCTCAGCTTCGCAGTTTTGTTTTAAAAAACAGCAATTATTACAAGCGCCACGAGAAGGGGCCGGAGGCATTTACTCTTTTTGCCGGGATTTTTATTGCTGCCACGAAAGACAGTGAACGAAACAGCAAACTTCTATCACAAATCATTGAGTCTCAAGTTGCCTGGGTTGCCAAGATGGTGGATCTTTTTTCTGTAGAAGATCTGTGCCGTTATCAATCAGCACTGAACAATTTTTTTGAAAGGCTTGTTGAACTTGACGATGGAGAAAGCCCTATCATAATGCATATTGTTCAGGGGCAGCATCCCATGAAGAAGTTGGCCGTCTCTATGCTTGCTTTTGTTGAGAAAGGTGCAGAGGGGTTTAATTATAGTCCTATTGCCAAACTTATGCAGGTAATATTAAAGAGAAATTATACCTATTGGCTGCACGAAGAAGATCCTCTCCCCTGGTTTCTTGATCATTGCGGGGTGTTGTGTGAAGATTTTCATTCAGGTCAGCTTTTTTCAGCTATTTCCCATGAATCCATGGAGAAATATAACAGCGCTGTAACAGCAGTAGATATAGAGGGAGGGGCGGTCACAGCATTACGCGATATTTTGGCTCTGCCGGCTCATGTTGATATTGTCCGTTTATATAAAGAAATTCCAGCAAGACTTGCTGAAGCTGATGCAAAAGAGCTTGGAGCATCAAGGGAACAGGGGTTACCTTTAAAACGTTTTGCCGAAAACCAGAAACTACTGTTTCTCTTCCGAATCATGGACACCAAAGGACTGTACCTGATCCATGAAGAAACTCTCCGTGAAATTAACCGTTCTTTGATTCAACTGATTCGTCTTCAGAAGTTTGAAGAAATTGAGGAGTTCCTCCTCACTGCATTCCAGCTGCTCAAGGCAAATGTACGGAAATATCCTCGCACTTCACTACAGTGTATTCAGGTTTTAGGTGGTGAAGTGTTTAAGCGCAAAAATGGTCGAATGGTGGAGACTTTTCTCTGGCAGGCCGTTCGGTTCGGTTTTCAATATGCCAATGTAATGGGTGTGGATGAAGACTGGCAGCCCATTACCAACCCGGCTCATCTTGCCAATATCAGAGTATGGCTCAATCTTATTACGCAGGAACCTAAGTGGTGCGGCACTCTTTTTTCTGCGCTCATCATTAATATTAAACTTTCCGGCACCTGTGTTAAAGATACGGATCTTTTCCAGAGGGATATTACTAACCTGCTTAATCATCCCATCGAGCCAATTTATAATCTGGCCAAACAGTTTACCAAGCTTATGCCGGTTTTTTTCAATGAGATTGGAGCTGAAGGTGATTTGCGTGAGGTCTCAACAGAGCTTGATGAAATTCATAAACGACGTGATCTTCTGATACATTTTCTGCGTAAGCAGAGTCATGTGGAGAGTTCCAATCTTATTGTTGATTTTATTAAAGCTATCTTTGTCTTCTGGTTGACGAAAAAGAAGAAAGTACTCCGTTCGTTTCTTCCCGATGAGGTGTATTCCGAGGTGGAAGTTTCGGGAATTTTTATTGATGATCAACATATGCTGGCACATCGCATTCATCAGCAGCTTGATTTTTCTTCCTCGGATGATCTCTTGGGCTGGAAGGGGGAAGAACGACGGATCTACCTTGCCCGCCAGTCTGATATACCGCAGTCGGAACTGCGGCGTTTTGATCTGCTGGTTCATATGTTTCAACTGCTGAACCAGAAATACAACTTAGGGTTTCAGGAGTTACGAACAGAACTTGAACAGGCTGCTCAGGAAGGTTTTCCAGAAATGGAAGATCTTTTTCTGACCCTTGAAAACTGCGATACCGCCGAATGTATTGAGGCGTTGCTGCATACGCTAGAAGGTTTAAAGAAGACCATTCTTTCACCGGAAAAATTTGAGGCAAGGGAAGATATTTATTACAAACGGCATATCGCCGTTGATATTCCGTCGGTGTATGGAAAATATCGTGAGAAGAAATTTGACAGTCTTTCCTTAAGTTTTCGGCTGGAAAATCTTACTAATATCTATTTGGAGCGACTGCCTGAAACAGTAAATTTATCGTTCATTACACAGGCAACATTTTTCAGTATTGTCAAGTGTTTAAAGCTCTATCTTCGGGCTCTTCAGGTGGATGGGATATCCTCAAGACGACTTGAGACTTATATATCTCTACTCACAAGCTCATTGAATATCAGGAGATTTTCCTATACCCAGTACCTTGATATCTTTCGTGGACTTTCCGAAGGTGTAAAGGATGTTATTTATTCGTATTACACTAATATCCATCAGAACAATCTTACCATTATTACCCCGCAAATTGGTCATGATAATCTGCTTACAAACTACAGATCTCTGTGGAATGACGATGATACAACGAACTCCATTCACAGTCTTTCCGAGGCTTTTTTAAGAGACCTGATAGCCACTACTTTTGGCTTGCAGCATCTTGATAATTTTATAACAAGAATCATTGGAACACTTGAAAGCCAGAAAGATATCCTGGGTGAACGCAGTCTTGATTTGCTTATGACCTACAACCCCGAACACGCCATTTCCTTGCTTCATCAAAGTAATCCCTATACCCACGATTTGATCCATCTTGGCAATAAAGGCTTTAATCTGGTAACGCTCTGTGATGATAAAAAAGCAATTCCACCGGCATTTATAATAACTACTGAAATTTTCCGTTGCCGGGAGATTGTGTATGGTTTTGACAAGGCGCGTGAAGAGTTTATGCAACGTGTTCGAAGATCACTGACCGAGCTTGAAAAGCTTACAGGCCGGAATTTTGCCGATACCCATGATCCCCTCCTGCTTTCGGTTCGTAGTGGTGCCGCTGTTTCCATGCCTGGTATGATGGCTACAGTTCATAATGTTGGAACAAATGAAGAATTGATCGAAGAAGCTGCACGGAAGCATGGCGATTCCTATCTTGCCTGGGATAATTACCGGCGTTTTTTGCAATCCTGGGCCATGACATCAGGCGTTCCCCGAGACGAGTTTCAGGTACTTATGAACAGTGCCAAGGCGAGACATAATGTGAGTATGAAGGGACATTTTTCTCCCGAACAAATGAAGGATCTGGCGCTTGAGTATCAGAAGGTTATTCGGAATAAAGGATTGGGGATTCCCGATGACCCCTGGCTGCAGCTGGTAACGGCAATTGAGATGGTTTTTGATTCCTGGGAGACGGATAAGGCTTCAGATTATCGGAAGATTATGGATGTTTCCGACTCATGGGGAACTGCGGTTATTGTGCAGACAATGGTTTACGGCAATAAGAGTCAATCTTCCGGTTCCGGTGTTCTTTTTACTGCCCATCCCTATCGCAAGGTACAACGGGTGGCGCTCTGGGGTGATTATGCCTATGGCGATCAGGGGGAGGATATTGTTTCCGGTCTGGTTAACAGTTATCCGATTTCAGTGGAACAGGCGGAGCTTGATGGTCGGGAAGTGGATAAGGCTCTGGAGGTGCGTTATCCTGATATCTATCAGGAGTTACTTAGTATTTCGAGAGAACTTGTTTATGAAAAACGTTGGAATCCGCAGGAGATTGAATTCACATTTGAAGGACCTGATGCCAGCCAGTTATATTTGCTACAGACCCGTGATATGATAACTATTAAAAAACAGGAACGGGTACAGGTTTTCACCGATGCTGAAGCTGTTGAGGCGGCTTATCTCGGTAAAGGAATCGGAGTTTCAGGGGCGGCTCTTTCTGGTCGGGCGGTCTTTACCGAAGAAAATATCCGGGAACTGAGACGTACAGATCCTGACACTGTACTGATCCTGATTCGTTCGGATACTGTTCCAGAAGATATAAAAGTGATTGACATGGCGGAGGGATTACTCACATCGAGA